>NZ_RZTA01000249.1:0-1609 GCF_004023115.1 Mesorhizobium sp. M6A.T.Cr.TU.017.01.1.1 | reverse complement strand
TTACCCCATGTGGACGCCCCTGACGGCATCGCTGTGCCAAAGTGGTGTCGTTGATCATCATTTGAACGGAGGCGTCCATGTCGGAAGTTAGCATAGTCGGATTGGATCTGGCGAAGAACGTGTTCCAAGCGCACGGGTCGGATGCGTTAGGAGCCGTGCTGTTCAGGAAGAAGCTTCGCCGCGATCACGTACTTCGGTTCCTCGCCGCTCAGCCGGCCTGCACGGTTGCCATGGAGGCATGTGCGGGCAGCCACTATTGGGCACGGGAGATTGCGAAGCTGGGACATGACGTTCGGCTGATCGCCCCTGGCTACGTCAAGCCTTTCGTCCGTCGGCAGAAGAACGATGCCGCCGACGCCGAAGCAATCTGCGAAGCAGCCCAGAGGCCCACCATGCGGTTTGTAGCGGCAAAGAGCGAGGAGCAGCAGGCTGCGGCGATTGTGTTTCGTGTTCGCGATTCGTGGTTCGCCAGCGGACCCAGACGATCAATGCGCCAGCGCCACCGTGCGCTACGCGATGCGCAAAGGCGCGGCAGCAGATCCTTGGCTCTCCCAGATGCTGAGCCGCAAACCGCCCATGCTGGTGATCATCGCCTTGGCCAACAAGACGGCGCGCATCCTGTGGGCGTTATGGCCAATGGCGGGATCTACCGGGCACCGGCTTTGGCAGGGTAGTCCGCTCCCCAGGCGGGCCGCCAAAGTGTGAGAAGGTCGAACCGAGAGTATGGCGCTACGGTCAATGAGAGGGGAAAACCAGATCATGGATACGCGCCTTGAGCGCGCCAGATTGTTTTGGACCCGCTCCGCGAACTCCCATACAGGCCCGCGGCATGTGACAGCCGCAACAGAGGCCGGACACATGTCAGCACCCGACCACGCTCCTTGCACCAGCGGGGGCGTACACATGTCCATGATGACGACGTCGCCCTGCGACAGGGTCGGAACCAGAACCTGCTCGACATAGGCTAGGAACACGTTGCCGTTCATGGCGCCGTCGTAGACGAACGGAGCGGTCATGCCCGTCAGCCGTAACGCCCCGGTGAAGGTGGTGGTCTTCCAATGGCCGTGCGGCACACCGGCCCGGCAGCGCTCACCGCGCGGCGCACGTCCCCGCAGACGGGCCATCTTGGTCGACAGCCCGGTCTCATCAATGAAGACGAGCTTCGCTGGATCGAGATCGAGCTGGCTGTCGAACCAGGCGCGACGGCGCTTCAGGATGTCGGGGCGGTCCTGCTCCAGTGCGTATGCGGACTTTTTTGAACGTCCACCCGTGGCCGCGAAGCCATGCGCTCAAGGCGCTGCGGCTGATCCGCGCCGACCGCTCGTCCCCCAGCCGCTCTACATCTCGTTCAGCGTGATGTCCTTGCGCCCACCGATCAGCCCCGACGATGAAGGCTTCGTGGGCATCAAGGCTGGACGCGCGTCGGCGGCCTTGCGGGCGCGGCATCCGCTCGCCGATCTTTGCCCGTGCGATCCACCGGATCGCCCTCGATATGCCGACGCCGAACAGTGCCGCCGCCTGCCGGGCCGACATGCCTGCGTCCGAAGCCTTCAAGACCCGGGATCGAAGATCGCCGCTCAGTGCTCTTGCCATCATCCACATGGGGTAT
>NZ_RZTA01000248.1:0-1641 GCF_004023115.1 Mesorhizobium sp. M6A.T.Cr.TU.017.01.1.1 | reverse complement strand
AGCCACGATCGAGGCGTGGAACGAATACGTCGAAAAGCACGGTATTCCGCTGGAAGAACATCGGCAGTTCTGATGGCACGCTATGATGTCTTCGCGGGCCGGGTCGAAGGCAGCTATTTGCTAGACGTTCAATCCGACCTGCTCGACGATTTTAAAACACGGGTGGTGATCCCGCTTCTGCCGATAGCAATGACGCCGCCGCCGATGCGAAAGCTCCACCCCATCCTCGAGATCAATGGACGAAAATTGATAATGGCGACCCATCTGATCGCCACGGTTCCGGCCAAGGAATTGGGTGAAAGTCGACTGAATATCACCAGGCACCACGACGACATCGTGGCAGCACTCGACATGCTGTTCCAGGGCTTCTGAGCCAAAGGGGAGCGTTAGGCTGGTGAGGCCGCTCAGCCCGCCGTCTTTGTCTGCCAGGCCTTCAGCGCCTCATCGAACACCTTCTCGCCGGGAATACCCTTTTCCATGGTGAGCAGCGCCCGCCGTCCGGTCTTGTAGACGACCGGCACGTCGATCCAGTTCTGGCCCCGGAGCAGGGTCAGATTGGCGTCTTCGTCCGCCTTGGTGTCGTTGAGAGCGACTAGGAAGAAGCCGTCGGCGATTTTGGCCGGGATGCCGATCAGCGGACTGCCGGCATCCTGTTCAGAGCCCTTCATGGCGACGCGCAGGATATTGTCGACGCCGCCGCCGTCGAAACCGTCGGGCGTCAGGAAAATCATTTCGATGATATGGCTGGCCGGCAGCGTTTGGTCGGTGTTGCGGCGGATGGTCATGCGCAACTGCACGTCCTTGCCCGGAATGCTCGCCTCGGCGCGGATTGCCGGCTCGGGCGGCGGATTGCCGCCGGGCGATTCCTGCACCAGCGACCAGACGATGCTGCCGGGCTCGGCTGAGCCCTGGGCGGTGCTGGTGCGCTCCTCGTAGAAGATCGCCTTCTGGCCGACCGCCAGCGCGGTTTCCGCAGGCGCGGCTGTCGGCGCGGCCGGTGTGGCACTCGGGTTCGGCGCCGCCGGAGCGGCTGCGCTATCGGCCGGCGGCGCCGGCGCTGTTCCGACGGCAGGCGGTGTCGCAGGGGCTGCACCTGGCGTGGCGGGCGCATTCGTGGCTGGCGCATCGCCGCCCGGCGCTGCGGGCGCAGGTGCGGCCGGAGGCGGCGTGGTCAGTGCTGCGACGGATTCGCCCTCTCCGATGCCGCTTTGTCCTGAAGCGGCGGGGCCGGGATCGACCTCACCGCCCTCGGGCGTCAGGCGCTGGGTGAACTTTGCGCCCTCGGCATCCGTTGGAGCCGCTGCGGCCGGAGGCCTTGCCGCGGCATCGGTAGCCGGCTCGGCCGGAGCAGGCTTGACCAACGGTTCGATCGTTGCGACCTCGGTGCTGTTGAGACCCAGCATATTGCTGAACGCGTCCTTGTTCAGCCAGATGCCGTAGCCGCCGCCGGCAACGACGAGCAGAGCGACGACAGCAGCGATCAGCCCGCCATAGCTGCGCTTGCGCTCGGCAGGACGCAGACGCGGAAAGGTGTCCGCCGCCGGTTCCTCCTCGTTGGAAAAGACATCGCTTCTAAAGACGTCGCCCTTTTCGTCCGCCGCTGGAAAATCCCTGTCCGAAGGCACCGGATCGGTGCGCTCT
>NZ_RZTA01000247.1:0-1702 GCF_004023115.1 Mesorhizobium sp. M6A.T.Cr.TU.017.01.1.1 | reverse complement strand
CAGGTCGATCCGCACGCCTGGCTCACCCAGACCCTCGAGCGTATCGCCAATGGCTGGCCAAACAGCGATATCGAGGCGCTTATGCCTTGGAACTACCAGCGCTGAACGGCATCAGCTAGCCGCTTACGATAGGCCTCGCGCGGAAAGAGCTGGTCGCGGTAGACCAAGTTCAACAGCGCCATCGGCTTGCGGCGCAGCGAATGGATGACGTGCCGGTAATTGACGACCTGGTCGTGCTTGCCGGCCGGCGAGGCCCGCCCGCGCGGCAGGGTCATGAGCTGCGTGCCGCCGATGAAGATATCCAGCCGATCGTCGAACAGGCGCACCCTGAGCCGGTGGCCGATCAGGCGTGAAGGCACGGTGTAGAACACCTTGCGCAGCGTAAAGCCGCCCGCCGACGTGGCCCGCACAGAGACCTCCTCATAGTCGGACGTGCGCCGGACAGGCAGTTCCTGGAGTTCGGTGCGCTCGATGTCGATGCGCTTGGAATTGCGGGCGTTGACGCGGCTGACGATCTCGTCGACGAAGCAGCGATAGACGGCCAGATCGTCGAAATCGCTCGATCCCTCATCAGCAATGCATCGTTGATCGCCCGCTTGAGATGGCCGTGAGAACCTTCGATGGAGCCATTCTCGTGCGCGATGCCGGCATTGTTGCGGGTCGCCGTCATGCCGTAATGGCCGCACAGTTCCTCGTAGCGATGCGTCAGGTCCGCGCGGGCATCCTTGTCCAGGTTGCGGAACGCCGCCGACAGGCTGTCGCTGCGGTGCTCGCGCGGTACCCCGCCGAGCAACCAGAGTGCGTTCTGCAGGGCCTTCAGCGAGCGCAACGAAGCTCTCGCCGCCGAGCACGACATGGGCATGCTCGAAGCCGGAATAGGCGAGTCGGAAATGGTAGAGACGGTGATCGAGCGGCTGTCCGGCGATGGTGACGCCAGCGCTGCCCATATCGGTGAAATCCGACAGGCCGAGGCGGCCGGGTTCGTGCGCTTGCCGGAAGATGACTTCCTGTTCCTCGCCATGGACAGCGCGCCAGGATCGGACGCGGCGCTCGATCGTGCGGCGAATGGCGTTGCCCAGCTCGGGATGACGCCGCAGCATCTCCTCGAAGATGGCGACCGGTCGGATGCCGGGCGCGGTCCGCAGCAGCGGAACGATCTCGGCCTCAAAAATGTCGGCGAGCGGATCGGGGCGGCGCCGTTGTCGCGGAACCTTCCTCTGCGAGGGCAGCCTCGAATCCTTCTCGATGCGATAGGCCGTGGCCGTGCTGATCGACGCCTTCGCCGCCGCGACGGCCGTCGTATGGGTCTGCCGGAACTTCATGAAAAGCCTCATCTGGTGATCGGTTACGTGGCGGCCGGGCACAAAGTGATTCCTCCAAAACGGAAAAACCACCGGCATACCCGGTCGGCCGCGAACACCAGACACGCTCCGAAAGGAACGCCGCCGGCGGCTTGAAACTCCGGTCGGGCTACGCCCTCCCTGCGTCTCAAGCCGCCGGCATTCTCATCCTGATTGACGCTGCGCTCTCACTTTGAATTGCCGCGCCGCACGCCGGGAACTGGGAATCTCCCGGAAGGTGGTGCGCAAGGTCCTGCGTTCTGAGGAGACGGAGTTCCGCTACGAGCGCAAGCACCAGCCCTATCCCCGCATGGGAGCTTGGCGTGAGACGCTGGACCGGCTGCTGTCGGCGAATGCGGCCA
>NZ_RZTA01000246.1:0-1782 GCF_004023115.1 Mesorhizobium sp. M6A.T.Cr.TU.017.01.1.1 | reverse complement strand
CTCTTGGGGCCGGATTCAGGGAAGCTGGCCAATTGCAAGATGCGCGCCGCTATGGCGTCCAGAAAGCGATCCGCGGCAAGCGGGCTGTCCGTCGCAATGCCAAACCAGATTTCGATCAGATCGTTTTCGGCGGCCGGGCTGCGGACAATGAGGATGTCAGCCATTCCGCTGTGTTTTTTTGGCAGCGTCGCTGAACCGGCTGTGCGCCTTCAGCTTGATGTCCTCGATGTCGAAAGGCGCGAACGGGCCGCTCTCCAGCCCTTCCGTCCAGGCTTTCCGCAGCCGCTCCGCTTCCGCTTCGCGCAAGGGCTGGCGAAGGCGCCATTCGCGGAGCGCTTCGCGGATTACTTCGCTTGCCGAACCGTATTGCCCGCTGGCCACCGCGCCCTTGACCATGTCCAGCAGTTCGGGGGAAAGCGCCACGCTGACTTTTTCGACTGTCGCCATCAAACTGTCTCCTTGTGAAGATGGTAGCAATATTTGCCACCATCTTCAAGGATGGCTCTCATGGTGTGATGCGCGCCAGATGCTCGAGATCGGTCTCCTCGCGCAGCGGATCGGGCGCCATGACCACGGAAGTGCTGTTGTCTGCATCGTCGGCGAAGTGGGCAAGCACGGTACGGCCGCCTTCCATCCGCGCCTTGCCTTCGGCGACCAGCCCGAGCGCCAGCGGATAAAGCCGGTTCTCGGCCTTCAGCACGCGGGCGGCAAGCGTATCCTCATTGTCACCGACCATCACCGGCACGGCAGCCTGGGCGATGATCGGGCCGTCATCCATATCGAGCGTGACGAAATGCACCGTGCAACCATGGATGCGAATGCCCGCGCGGATAGCTCGCGCATGCGTATCCAGCCCCTTGAAAGCAGGCAACAGGGCAGGGTGGATGTTGATCATCCGTCCCAGCCACTTCTCGACGAAGCGCGCGCCGAGGATGCGCATGTAACCGGCCAGCGTCACGATCTCGGCGCCGAACGAGACAAGTGCCGCGTCGATCGCTCCGTCATGCGCTTCCTTGCTGGTATGGTCGGCCCGCGAAATCACCTTGGTAGGGATGCCGCGCGCCGCGGCGATGCCTAGACCGGCGGCATTGGCCCGGTCGGAAATGACGCCGACGATCTCGGCCGGATAGTCCGGGTTGCTGGCCGCGGCGATCAGCGCCGTCATGTTGGAGCCGCGTCCCGAAATCAGCACCACGGTGCGTTTGCGCGTGCTCATAGGCCGATCGAGCCCCGATAGATGACGCCGGCGTTGCGGCGCGGCACGATGCGGCCGATCGGCGCCACAGTCTCGCCGGCCTCCTGCAGCACGGCCGCGACCTGTGCGGCCTGGCCGGAGGCGACGGCGAGGATCATGCCGACGCCGCAATTGAAGGTGCGCATCATCTCTTCGGGCGCCACGCCGCCGGTCTTCGCCAGCCATGAGAATACCGGGGGCACTTCGATGGCGTCGAGGTCGAGTTCGGCCGAAAAATCCTTCGGCAAGACGCGCGGGATGTTTTCAGGAAAGCCGCCGCCGGTGATGTGGGCCAGCGCCTTGATGCCATGCGTGCCGCGGATCGCCTTGAGGATCGACTTGACGTAGATGCGTGTCGGCTCGAGCAGCGCCTCGGCCAGCGTGGCTTCATCATTGAAGGGCGCCGGATCGGACCACGCAAGGCCGCTTGTCGCGACGATGCGGCGGACCAGCGAAAAGCCGTTCGAATGCAGGCCCGACGAGGCCAGTCCCAACAGCACGTCGCCCTCGACGATGTCGTCTGTCGGCAGTAGCTGGCCACGTTCGGC
>NZ_RZTA01000245.1:0-1818 GCF_004023115.1 Mesorhizobium sp. M6A.T.Cr.TU.017.01.1.1 | reverse complement strand
TCCAGTGCGGAAACACCCGCGCGAAGCCCGCCATGATATCGCTTGCGACCGGAAATCCAGGCTTTGAAACCGGTCAGCGCATTTTCGAGCGGCAGAACCTTGCGGATGTGGCAGCACCGGTCCGGATCGCGGCGGTGCAGCGCTCCAGCGCCGTCGAGCACGCGCAAGACGTCGGTCTGAGGCTTGACGACGCGCAGATCAGTGAGACCGAGCAGAGCCGTCAGCTGCGCGCGATAGGCGATCGTCTCCGCGAACAGCTTTCCGGTGTCGAGCGTGATGATGGGGAGCGAACGGTCGATCGAGGCTGCCATATGCAGCAGCACTGCGGATTCTGCGCCGAACGAGGACACGAGCGCTATGTTTCCACAAAACAGATCGGTGACGAGCGGCGCCAGCAGGTCGGGCCCGTCGAGATGGTTCAGCTCTGCGACGACAGCTTCATACATCGCGGTTCGGCCGGTCAAAGACGGTGGTGGCGTGACAAGGCCGCATCATAGCTTCGCCACGAAATCGAGGATCGCCTGGCGGTCGGTCTCGTCCAGGTCGAAGAAACGGTCGCGCACGATCTGCGTCGTGCCGCCGTGGGCGAAGACGGCATCGCGCAGCGTGTTCGCGCGGCCGTCGTGCAGGTAGCGTTGGCGCAGGCGGATGCCGACGAGCGGCGTGGTCCGCCATTCGGCGCCGATGGCATCGCCCTGGACGATCTTGTCGTCGAGTGCCGGCCCCATGTCGTGCAGCAAAAGGTCGGAATAAAGCCGGACTTCGCCGTTGACACCTTCCAGCGCCGGCACATGGCATTTGGCGCAACCGACCGAGGCGAAAAGCCGTCCGCCATGGCTGCCGAGCATCGCGCTGTGGCTCGATGAAGGCGATGCGGTCCGGAAGGTCGACGAGAATGGGAGCAATGCGCCATAGGCCAGCGCCGCCGACAGTACCAACCCGACGAGGCCCACGCCGACCAGGCGCCAGGCGCCGCCGGCCTCTCCGAGTCGGCTGACCCGGGTGGTGATGCCGAGCGCGATCATCACCATGAGGAACAGGAACTGGTCGACATCGAGGATGACGCGGCGCAGTTGCGGATTGAGGGTGATCTCCGAATTGAGCATCACCACGCCGAGGAACGCGACGATGAACCACGGGAACGGGATCGGCGCTGCCTCTTGCGCCTTGTTGCGGCTGCGAAAGACCAGGCTGGCGGCGAGCAGAAGCGGGACGAGCATCAGCACCTTGCTGAGCTTGACCAGCGTGGCGGTGTTCAGCGCGCCATCGGAAATGGCGAAGGAGGCGCCGTAGACCTGCGCCAGCTCGAAAATGCTCGCCCCGACGAACACGCCATAGAGGCGGTCGTCGAGATGCGGCAGCCATCCGCTCAGGAACATGACCGGATAGGCGAGCAACGCCACGGTGCCGCTCAGCGTGATCAGGGCGATGGCGATGCCGGCACTCTGGTCGCGCGCACGCACGAGCGCGGCCATGGAGAGGATCGCCGCGGCGCCGCAGACGGCGCTGCCGACCGCGACAAGCAGCGCGATCTCGGCGTCGAGCCTGAATAGCTTGCGCGCGATAGCGTAGAGCAGCGTCAGCACGAGGATCAGCTCGATGGCCGCCACCGCGAGCGGCATGAACCCCAGATCCAGGAACAGCCGCGTCGTGATACGGAAGCCGACCAGCACCACGGCGAGCCGCAGCAAATAGCGCTTGGTGAAGTCGAGCCCCGGCCGCAAGGCGTCTGGACAGGCGAAGCTGCTGCCGATCATGAGCCCGAAGAGCATGGCGACGAGGACCGGGTTGCGCGACAGCGGCTCGCCCAGTCCGCCG
>NZ_RZTA01000244.1:0-2016 GCF_004023115.1 Mesorhizobium sp. M6A.T.Cr.TU.017.01.1.1 | reverse complement strand
GTGTTCGACCGCGTCGCCGGGTCGGTGGCCAGATGGCCGAGCCATGAGGATTTGCGGACGAAGCCGTCGAGAACGGCGGCATTGGCGTCGGCACGGGCAATCAGCGCGTCGAGGCCGCCGATCGACTTCGCCCAACGCAGCGCGTCGAGATAGTCCTCCACGCACAGCATCGACGGCGTGTTGATCGTCTCGCCCTTGAAGATGCCTTCGATGAGCTTGCCGCCCGAGGTCAGGCGGAAGATTTTCGGCAGCGGCCAGGCCGGCTTGTAGCTTTCCAGCCGCTCGACGGCGCGCGGGCTGAGGATCAGCATGCCGTGCGCACCTTCGCCGCCCAGCACCTTCTGCCAGGAGAAGGTGACGACGTCGAGCTTCTGGAAATCGAGCCTTTGCGCAAAGGCCGCCGAAGTGGCGTCGCAGATGGTCAGGCCGCGGCGAGCGGCCGGGATGAAATCGCCGTTCGGCACACGCACGCCCGATGTCGTGCCGTTCCAGGTGAAGACCACGTCGCGGTCGAAATCGATTTTTGTCAGGTCCGGCAGCGCGCCGTAGCCGGCTTCGATCCTGCGCACGTCGGCAAGCTTCAGCTGCTTGACCACATCGGTGACCCAGCCGGAACCGAAACTCTCCCAGGCGACCATGTCGACGCCGCGTTCGCCGAGCAGCGACCACAGCGCCATCTCAACCGCGCCGGTATCCGACGCCGGCACGATGCCGATGCGATAGTCTGCCGGAACCTGAAGTATCTCCCGCGTCAGCTCGATCGCCTGCTCGAGCTTGGTCTTGCCGATCTTGGCGCGATGCGAGCGTCCGAGCGCGGCATTGATCAGCGCCTCGACCGACCAGCCGGGGCGTTTTGCACAGGGACCTGAGGAAAAATTGGGATTTGCCGGACGGAGTCCGGGCTTCGTATGCGTCGTCATCGTGGTCTATCCTTCCAGATAGTGGCCCCTCGTTGGGGAGGGGTGGCCCACGGACGGCGATATGCGTTCAGGCGTCAGGCGTCAAGGGGAAAGTTTTTGTCGCTGGCAGGATACTGGTCACCTGTGGTGAGAATGTCATGGCCTAAAAACACGAACGGCGAACCCGAAGATCCGCCGTCTTGATTGTCGCCTGCGCGGCTCCTACCAGAGGTCGTAACGCAACCCGATCTTGACCTGATGATTGCTGATCCCTTTGCGGATCGGATACGAATCCAGATCCTCTGCGGTGGCATATTCGGCGTCGGGCGCGGAAAAATACTGATAGCCCAGATCAACGGAGACATTCTTGGACACTCGATAGGCAAGGCCCGCATTCAGCGTATAGGCAAGGGAATACTGGGTCTTGTTGTCCTGCAGAACGAAATCGTCGGCGGGGTCATCATTGTCGGTGAAATAGCTCGCCGAAAGCTTGCGCTTGCTCTGGACGACGCCGATACCCGCGCCGAGATAGGGCGTGATCCCGACATAGGTGCCAAGATCGACATAGCCATTGAGCATGCCCGAAAAGGCGTAGTTCTCCAGGGATGCTGATGCCACGGTCGCCTCTGCCGCAATCGCTGAATCGTCATAGCCGACGCCAATCTCGTTGCCGGGCAGATAGCCGAGATTGAGGTCGGCACGCAGATAGTCGTTGAAATGGTAACCGAAGCCGATGCTGGCAAAGATCGGATCTTCTTTGTCGCTGAAGCTCGCCGGCGTGAAGGCGAAATCCTCATTTTCGAAGCTCTCTTCCGGTAAATAAGCGACATCGCCGCGCAGATACCATCCCGAACCGACTTCGACCGGCACGTAGTCCGGCGCCTGGTCGACATAGATCGGCGGGTCGTAGTCGGCGCCGAGTGCCTGCGACAGCGGCGTCAGGGCGATTGCTGCAAGCGCCAGCGCTATGCGCGATTTGACTGTCATGATCCGGCTCCCGAAGGTGGCGCCATCGCAATCGCAAGCGCCGTTTGAGAGCATTGTTAACCATAGTGGTTAAGTGGCGGTTAAGGATAACAGGACGTTAGCGAATTGATTTTGATGAGCTTCCCGACAC
>NZ_RZTA01000243.1:0-2196 GCF_004023115.1 Mesorhizobium sp. M6A.T.Cr.TU.017.01.1.1 | reverse complement strand
GGCCGCCTCTTTGGCGCGAAGCAGCATTTCCGGCCGCGTGCAGATATACAGCGGGTAGGAATAGACCTCGGGGCGAACCCAGAAGTTGCGCTTCTCGTCGCGGATCATGAGCGAGTACAGCGGCCGACCCAGGGTGTTCGCCCAATCCCAGGACTCGCCTGGCGAGAAAGCTTCCTGAAATACGCCTGGCGCATTGACCGGGAAGAACTTGCACCGCTTGGACTGGATACCAAGGCTGTCCTTGCCCTTAGCGTTGACGGTTGCTTCGTCCACAGCGAAGTCGAAGCCATCGGCTTCGCGATAGCGGATAAACAGAATGCCGCCGTAATCGAAGCTGGCATAGGAGCCGGCGCCGAACGGGGAGCCATTGGCGGGGCCGAAGGCCTTGTTGAGGGTCTGCGCCTGGGCGGTGTTGAGATAAACGGTGCGGATGGTGGCGTGCGCGGTAAGCTTGTTGAAAAAGCTCTTGCCGCACAGGCCGACCGCATAAGATCCCATGGTCCACGCGCCTTTGGCGTTGCGCTGCATGACCTCAAGAACCTCGCGGCACTTCGCCTCGATATCGGTATCAGCGGTGTCCAGCGCGAAGTCGATTTCTGCCGGCTGCGCAATCTGCCATTCGGAAAACCAGTCGATGATAACCGAGCCATCGGCATCGAGCACCTTGCCCATGACAGCACCAAGCTTCATGTGCTCCCAGGTCAGTTCGACGTCGCCGACCAACTTCTGTTCGTAGCGGCCGACATAGGCAATCATGGTTTCCAGATCGGTTTCCGTGCCGAATGCCCGGATATTCTGGATGGCTGACGCCTGCAGGGTGTGACCCTTGGCGATGCGGGTCGTGTTGAAATTGCGGATGTTGCGTCCGTCCGTCTTACCTTCGGTGATAGGCGAACCGCGCTCCGTCGTCGGGATGATGGCGAGGGTGTTCCCGCGCCGCTCCACGGAAACCGAGGTCGTAGCAATCGGCACGTTTTCGAAGAGGTTCATCGAACCGATCAGATTCGGCTTGAACTCGAAATCCTCAAGCGCCGCCGTCATGGACACCGCAGAGAACGCGTCGTCGTTAAAAATATCCATATGCATAGTTGCGGTTCCCCGTTGTCCCCGTCGCTGCCTTAGCGAACGATGATTCCTTTTGCGGCAAGAGCCGCGATTGCAGCCGCCTTGGCGCCGGCCGAAATGCCGGCGGGCCAGGTGAGTTCCTCGTCGTTCACTTCCGTTTCACGGACGTTGACGACTCCGGGCACATCGGCGTCGGTGGCGTCCACGTCCGCGAACAAAACTGCAGCGGCGACCTGCGAGCCATCCACACCGGCGGTGTCGAGCGCCTTGTATTTCTTGGTGCCAGCGGCAACGGTGATGTTGAAGCCGTCACCGGCAACCATCGGCGTCGCGCCAACCGTGATGGTGAAGCCGAGGTCGTCGGCGTAGGCGGCACCGGTGGCGCCGGATTTGATCTTGAAGCCGTCCGGGTCAACCACGTCGAACTTGGTTGCGGCCGTGAATTCCACCGAATAGACGCCGGTCTTAGCGCCAGCACCGGTGACAACAGCGGAGATCGTGGCGTTGCCGGTGTTCCCGCCCTTGGCGGCAGCGACGGCGGCCCCAACACTGACCTGGCCGAGCACGGTTCCCGAGAGCAGCGCGGCGGCGCCAGTGATGCTGCCAACTTCGCGGGAGCGCATCCCGCCGGTGGCGCCAGCGGCCTCGCTCATGATGTGTACGCCGGGACGGCGGCCTTCGTTAAAAATGGGCATTTACGTCGATCTCCCGTTGATGCGCTTAGCGGCGCTTCATTGCCTTTTTCCACGCGGCGGTTTTCGCCTCCGCATCCATCGTCTTGCCGGCTTTGTCGGCCTTGTTCTTCGGCGCCGCGATTGCGGTCGTCTCGTCGGCGTCGCCTTCCGCAGCGGCGTCGAGGATGGCGGCGCGAGCCGCGTCGACACTCATGCCCTTTGAAATCGCGGCCGAAGCGTCAAACGAAACGCCGAGGCGGTCAGCCTGCGCAGACAGCGAGGACAGGCCGGCGCAACGGCGGCGCTCGGCGGCGGCGGCGCTCTTGTCGGCTTCGTCATCGGGCTCGGCGATCTTCGCCTTCTTCGCCTTCTTTGGCTTTTCGGCCTCGGCTTCCTCGTCGGTATCGTCGCCCTCGGCATCGGCGCCTTTCGGCTCAACCTTTGCGGCGGGCTTTGC
>NZ_RZTA01000242.1:0-2209 GCF_004023115.1 Mesorhizobium sp. M6A.T.Cr.TU.017.01.1.1 | reverse complement strand
GTATGGATCGGCCATGCCGTCCACAGGCCGGCATCCTCGGCAAGCCGGGCCAGTGCTGCCGCCGTGCCACGCATGGCGCCGACGAGGATTTCGGGGTCGGCGTGGCCCGACCAGCCCTCGGCGATGATCTCGCCCCTGGTGAAGGCGGCCAGATTGAACGCCGCGCCATTGCTGACCGGATAGGCGACGAGGTGGAAGCCGGGATGCAGGAAGGCGGTCACGCAATTGGCGGCGCCAACCGCCGCAACGGCTTCTCCCGCGACACTGTCTGCGCTGACCGTCGCGCGCCAGGCAAGCTCGCCCGAAAACCGGCTTTGGGCGGCAAATGCGCCAAAAGCACGGATCGCCGACCAGACGCCGTCGGCGCCGATCAGCAGAAAGCCGTCGGCTTCGATGGTCTTGCCGGCAATCTCGACTGTTGCCGTGGTATGGTGCGGTCCTGCCGCGCCGCCGCCGACGCGCGCTCCGGTGACGAGACTGATGTCCGGCTGTTCGGCAAGGCGCGCCATCAGCGCCTCTTGCAGATCAGCCCGATGAGCGACGAGATAGGGCGCCTGCCAGCGCCTTTCGGCAGCTTCGCCAAGCGGCACCCGCGCCAGCTCGCGCAGCGTGGCGGCGTCCTTGAGCACGACCGCCTCCGGCCGCACCGCCGCCGGCAACAGCCGGTCGAGCACGCCGAGCTGGCGAAGGATGCGCGTCGCGTTGGGTGAGAGCTGGATGCCGGCGCCGGCCGCTTCGAGGCGCGGCGCCTGCTCGAACAGCCGCACCAGATAGCCGCGCTCGGAAAATGCCAGCGCCGCAGTCAGTCCGGCGACGCCGGCTCCGGCGATGACGACCTGCCGGGACCGCATGTCGTCCATAGGGATGACGTGCGCGTCAGGCGGCCTGGTCGATATACAGGCATCCCGCAGGCTGCGTTTCCGTCGCCTTCAGCTTTGGCGAATAGCGATAAAGCGTCGAGCAATAGGGGCAGACCTTTTCATTGTCGTCGCCCATGTCGAGAAACACATGCGGATGGTCGAAAGGCGGGTTGGCGCCGGTGCACATGAATTCCTTGACGCCGATGTCGATCGCCGCATAGCCCGCATCGTTCTGGAAATGGGGAATGGAACCGCCTGCCATCGTCGTCTCCTAAATTTGCCGCATGACCTCGGATCATGCGCAAAATCAAAATTCTACCGCGTCCTTTGCGCGTCCAAAGGACGCGCTGCGCTGTACCTGGATTGCATCTGGATCATAAGCTGTCTCTTTGCAAGATCGATGAAATCAAACTGTCGTAAAAGCCTGTCACAGGATAAGCTAAGCCGGTTAAGGCATGGCCGCGAAAATCGAATTCGGTTTCGCTGGGGATCATGCGTAGCTTAAAAGTGGTAGAGCGTCCTTTGCGCATCCGGAACGACGCGTGACGCTCTGGGCAGCGGGTGCGAAACGAGCAGGAACCATGAACGAACTAAAGCCGGTGCAGAGCGAATTCACCACTGTCGAGGTGGCGAGCCCAGAGGGCGGCAACCCGGACCGCTTCGTCAACCGCGAGTTTTCCTGGCTGCAATTCAACCGCCGCGTCCTTGAGGAGTCGCTGAACGCCAATCATCCGCTGCTCGAGCGTGTCCGCTTCCTGTCGATATCGGCCGCCAATCTCGACGAGTTCTTCATGGTCCGCGTCGCCGGTCTCGCCGGCCAGGTTCGCGAAGGCATCACGCTGAAGAGCCCGGACGGCCGCACCCCCGAACAACAGCTGGAACAGCTGCTGCGCGAGGTCGAGCGTCTGCAGGAGGATCAGCAGAATAGCCTTTCCGCGCTGATGCTGCTGCTCGACAAGGAAGGCATCGAGAGCATCAGCCGCGATGCGCTGACCAAGGACGAGAAGACCTGGCTCGAGGATCATTTCCAGGAGCAGGTCTTCCCGGTGCTCACACCGCTTTCGATCGATCCGGCGCATCCGTTCCCGTTCATTCCCAATCTCGGCTTCTCGATGGCCCTGCAACTGCGCCATCGCAGGAATGGCGAGGAGATGAGTGCGCTGTTGCGTCTGCCGGTGGCGCTTAAGCGCTTCATCCGCTTGCCTGACCGCAAGCGTCATGTCCGCTTCATTCCACTGGAAGAGGCGGTCGGCCTCTATATCGGCAAGCTGTTCCCCGGCTACGAAGTCAAGGGCTCCGGCACGTTCCGCATCATCCGCGACAGTGACATCGAGGTCGAGGAGGAGTCC
>NZ_RZTA01000241.1:0-2212 GCF_004023115.1 Mesorhizobium sp. M6A.T.Cr.TU.017.01.1.1 | reverse complement strand
TACTGGCCGCCTGCGCTTACAATCTGCGCACCATGATTGGCGTCCTCTATCCACCCGATGAGAGGCGGACATGAGGGAGGAGTGCGTCCACAATCCGGCAGGATGGCTGCCTAAACCGACAAAGGCCCCGCAAGGGCCGCGGAAAACCGCTCTGCCGGCCTTCAAAAAGGCCCTCACTGACCACCGAAATCCACTTCGCTCCCCGTGCAAAGCCCTCCTTGTGGGAGAAGGTGTCGCCGAAGGCGACGGATGAGGGGTGTTCCAGGGAACGCTGACGCCTCACTCCGCTGGAACACCCCTCAACCGTCTCGGCGCTGCGCGCCGATCCACCTTCTCCCACAGGGGGAGAAGGCAAGGTCGCGCGTTCACTCACCCCCTGGCTGCCTCTTCGATCTTGGCGATGTCGATCTTGGTCATCTGCATCATCGCCTGCATCACCCGGTTGGCCTTGGCCTGGTCGGGATCAAGCAGCAGCCTGGGCAACTGCTCCGGCACGACCTGCCAGGACACGCCGAATTTGTCCTTCAGCCAGCTGCACTGGCTGGGCTCGCCACCGCCTTCGATGAGTCTGTCCCAGAAATAGTCGACCTCCTCCTGCGTCTTGCAGTCGATGGAGAGCGAGACTGCCTCGGTGAACTTGAATTGCGGCCCGCCGTTGAGCGCCTGGAACTGAACGCCGTCGAGCTCGAAATAGGTCACCAGAACCTTGCCCTCACTATCGCCGCTGCCCTCGGGCCAGCGCATCACGCTCAGCACCTTCGAATTCTTGAAGATGGACATATAGTGGTTCATGGCCTCCTCGGCCTGGTCGTCGAACCACAGGCAGGGGGTGATCTTTTGCATTTGCTTGCTCCTCGGCTGTTGCAGTTGGCTATCACGGTGAAACGGCCCGGCAGGGCGGTGGTGTTCTTTGCCCTGCCGTTTGCCAAAGGACGCCCGGGCGGCGCGCAATCCGACAGTGTCATCAAATTTTCTTGGGAAAATCTGGCGCATTGCAAAATTGTGGCCAGACCAGGCTTCGGCGTCTATAACGCCTGCGGTCCGAATTCAGCGCCGCCGCGCTCCCATCGAGCGCAGCCAGCCAGCCAAGGAAAATTCATGCCTGCCTATCGCTCCCGCACCACAACCCATGGCCGCAACATGGCCGGCGCCCGTGGCCTTTGGCGCGCCACCGGCATGAAGGATTCCGATTTCGGCAAGCCGATCATCGCCGTGGTCAACTCCTTTACCCAGTTCGTGCCGGGTCACGTCCATCTCAAGGATCTCGGCCAACTGGTCGCCCGCGAGATCGAAAAGGCCGGCGGCGTTGCCAAAGAGTTCAACACCATCGCCGTCGACGACGGCATCGCCATGGGTCACGACGGCATGCTCTATTCGCTGCCGTCACGCGAGCTGATCGCCGACTCGGTCGAGTACATGGTCAACGCACACTGCGCCGACGCCATGGTGTGCATCTCCAATTGCGACAAGATCACCCCCGGCATGCTGATGGCGTCGCTGCGTCTCAACATCCCGACGGTCTTTGTCTCCGGCGGGCCGATGGAGGCCGGCAAGGTGGTGCTTGCCGGCAAGACGCAGGCGCTGGATCTGGTCGATGCCATGGTCGCGGCCGCCGACGACAAGATCTCCGACGAGGACGTCAAGACCATCGAGCGCTCGGCCTGTCCGACCTGCGGCTCCTGCTCGGGCATGTTCACCGCCAATTCGATGAATTGCCTGACTGAGGCGCTGGGTCTTTCCCTGCCAGGCAACGGCTCGACGCTGGCGACCCATGCCGACCGCAAGCGCCTGTTCGTCGAGGCCGGTCATCTGATCGTCGATCTCGCCCAGCGCTACTACGAGCAGGACGACGACACCGCGCTGCCGCGCAACATCGCCTCGAAGGGCGCATTCGAGAACGCGATGACGCTCGACATCGCCATGGGCGGCTCGACCAACACCGTGCTGCACATTCTCGCTGCAGCGCATGAGGGCGAGATCAACTTCGACCAGGACGACATCGACGCGCTGTCGCGCAAGGTGCCGGTGCTGTGCAAGGTTGCCCCCGCCAAGGCCGATGTGCACATGGAAGACGTCCACCGCGCCGGCGGCATCATGGCGATCCTCGGCCAGCTCGACAACGCCGGGCTGATCAATCGCGACCTGCCGACCGTACATACGCGAACGCTCGGTGAAGCGCTCGACCATTGGGACATCTCCCGCGCCACCAGTC
>NZ_RZTA01000240.1:0-2231 GCF_004023115.1 Mesorhizobium sp. M6A.T.Cr.TU.017.01.1.1 | reverse complement strand
AAATACGGCCGCGAGGCGATGTTCGAATTCGCCCGCCATTCCTTCGCCTGGCTCGGCCGGCCGGTCGAGCTGCCGGGATCGCGGCCGCTTCGTTTCGAATTCTCGCAGGACATCGGCTCGCAATTGATCGAGTGGCCGGTCGACCATTGCATCAAATGCCTGTGCTTCTATCACCCCGACGACCCGGAAGCGCTGAAGACTGAGCAGCAGCAGAAGCTCAAAAGCCTGTTCGAGGCGGCGCGGAAAGTGGGCAGAGAACTTCTCATCGAGATCATTGCCGGCAAGCACGGCGAGCTCGACGACACGACGATCCCGCGCGCGCTCGAGGAACTCTACGCGCTTGGCATCAAGCCTGACTGGTGGAAGCTCGAACCGCAGGCTTCAGCCGGGGCTTGGGCAAAGATCGAGGCGGTGATCCTGAAGAACGACCCATGGTGCCGCGGGATTGTGCTGCTCGGCCTGGAAGCGCCGCTGGACGAGCTGGAAGCGGCCTTTGCCGCCACCGCCGAGGCGCCCATCGTCAAGGGTTTCGCCGTCGGCCGCACCATCTTCATCAACGCAGCCGAACAATGGCTTGCCGGCAAGATGTCGGACGAGGAAGCGGTGGCCGACATGGCGTCGCGCTTCGAGAGGCTGACCGAGGCATGGCTTGCCGCGCGCGGCCGCAAAGCAGCATAAGAAGGCGCGGCATAAGGACTGCGGAGGAAACAAGATGACCAAGACGATCCGCCTGACGATGGCGCAGGCGCTGACCCGCTTTCTTGCTCGCCAGATGACCGAGATCGACGGCAAGAAAATGCCGATCTTCGGCGGCGTCTGGGCGATCTTCGGCCATGGCAATGTCGCCGGCGTCGGCGAGGCGCTCTATCAGGTGCGCGACGAATCGCCGACCTTCCGTGCCCATAACGAGCAGGCGATGGCGCATGCGGCGATCGCCTATGCCAAGGCCAATTTCCGTCGCCGCTTCATGGCGGCGACCAGTTCGATCGGCCCCGGCGCGCTCAACATGGTGACGGCGGCGGCGCTTGCGCATGTAAACAGGTTGCCCGTCCTGTTTCTCCCCGGCGACGTCTTCGCCAATCGCATCCCCGACCCCGTCCTGCAGCAGGCAGAGGATTTTTCTGACGGCACGGCGACGGTCAATGACTGCTTCCGGCCGGTGTCGCGCTACTTCGATCGCATCACCCGGCCGGAGCAGATCATCCCGGCGCTGAACCGTGCCATGCAGGTGCTGACCGATCCGGCCGAATGTGGGCCGGTGACGCTGGCGCTCTGCCAGGACGTGCAGGCCGAGGCCTATGATTACCCCGAGAGCTTCTTTGCCGAACGGGTCTGGCATCAGCGGCGGCCGCGTCCGGACCGCCAGGAACTCGCGGCTGCGGTTGCGGCGCTGAAGGGGGCGACTAAGCCATTGGTGATTGCCGGTGGCGGCGTGCTTTATTCGCAGGCATCGGGTGAATTGGCGAAGCTGGTGCAAGGCGCCGGCATCCCGGTCTGCGAGACGCAGGGCGGCAAATCATCGCTGCCGGACGATCATCCGCTCAACATGGCGGCGGTCGGCGTCACCGGCACCTCGGCGGCCAACCGGCTGGCCGAAGAAGCCGACGTCGTGCTTGCCGTCGGCACCAGGCTGCAGGATTTCACCACCGGTTCCTGGGCGCTGTTCAAGAATTCCGGCAAAACCATCATCGGGCTGAACGTCCAACCTTTCGATGCGGGAAAGCACCAGGCGCTGCCGCTGGTCGCAGACGCGGCGGAAGGGCTCGCCGAGCTCGGCGCGGCGCTGAAAGACTGGAAGGCGCCGGTCGCCTGGACCGACAATGCGGCCAGGGGCAAGAAGGATTGGCAGGCCGATGCCGACAAGGTGACGGCGTCGACCAATGCCGCCTATCCCTCCGACGCGCAGGTGATCGGTGCCGTGCAGCGCGCCATGGGCGCCGGTGTGACGTTGCTTCATGCCGCCGGCGGCCTGCCCGGCGAATTGCACAAGCTCTGGCAGGCGGGGGCGCCCGGCTCCTACCATGCCGAATACGGCTTCTCGACCATGGGTTACGAGATCGCAGGCGGGCTTGGCGTCAAAATGGCCAAGCCCGCCGAGGAGGTCGTCGTGATGATTGGCGATGGCTCCTATCTGATGCTCAATTCCGAGATCGCAACCTCTGTCATGCTCGGCCTCAAGCTGACCATCGTGCTGCTCGACAACCGCGGTTACGGCTGCATCAACCGGCTGC
>NZ_RZTA01000023.1:0-68973 GCF_004023115.1 Mesorhizobium sp. M6A.T.Cr.TU.017.01.1.1 | reverse complement strand
TGATCTTGGTGCGAAAAAGTGTTGGGGCGAAGATCAAGAAGGTATTCGAGTGGGACGATGAACCGCCGATGGTACCGCAGACCTTCCTGATTGCGCCAGAGTTGATCCAGCCCAGATCTGCGCTGAAAGGGCCGCTGGACACTCTGAAGGATATAGCCTGAGTGTGAATCGACGCTACAGGGTGACCCCGCCCGCCCTGAGACTTCAACCCTTATCCTGCCGCTCGGTATTGAGACCCCCATGCGGAACCACACTCCTGGCGGCTTCGCTCACATGATCCCATATTGGAGCCATGGTCAGCATATCCCGTGCAGATGTCGCCGTCTCCACTGACAGCCCAATACGGCACGTTGGCGCCTGCAAAAGGCCAACAGCACCGAGCGTTAGAAGCGATACCGGATTCCAAGAGTGTTCGCATTAGAACCCTCTTTCATATTTCCAAATGTACCGTCGGCGCCGGATCTATGGTGGAGTTGGTAGACAAGTTCGACATTGGGTGCTTGCCTAGCTCTGAAAGAAAGCTCCGCACCAACGAAGCCGAGGAATGATGCATCGCCATCGTCGCGGATTTCGCGATTGCGCTCGATCTCGGTGGGGCCCGTAACGGCACTAAATCCAGCCGTCACTGCGGGCGCAATCGCCAAATCACCAATGACAAGGCCCTGATGGCGAAGTCGCGCTCCGGCCCAAAGTTCGCCAGACGTATCATCGTCCTCGCCAAATCTTATGGCCGCGCCGGTGACGCCACCAAGAACGAAACCAGCGCCTATATCGACGAGATCGCGACCATATGCGGCCCCGATTATGTAGTTGTCTGTATAGTTGGCATCAAAAAGGTCGATTGTATCCCCGAAGGACCCGCGCGCAAAGACGCCACCAAAGACATAAACATCATTCTTCGTCGGCAGACCGTCTGTGAAAGGGTCTTGGGTCGCAAAATAGATAAAGGGGGAGTTGTCATCGGCGCGTCCAGAACTGACTGAAGTGCTCAAGATCACCGCAGCCAAGGCCGCTTGCAGTCCGCGCATAGACAAGCTCCGAATCGATCCCTCAGTCGACCATCCATGCTTCGTGAATTTCACGGGAAAGAACAAGGTGCGAATTGGTTTGTCGCCAGAATGCTGAATGCGGGTACGTTCTGGTAGCTCAAACGCTTGTTTAGGCTTTGCCAGCCGGTGCGTAACGACAATGGCCGCAGTCAGACGGCCGTTCCGGCAGAACGGGCTTTCTTGAGAAGAGCGGAGCGAACTCGAAATGCCGTCCATCTTCTGTTCTTATCGCGACGGCCAAGGAACCCGCCGCCGACCAGTTCGTTTCGCGATATCTGACGCAGACTAACCGGAGGCAAACATGCTCGACATGCCGCATGCTCGCAATCGCAGCGTCGACGCGCATATAACCCGGCGGGACTTCGCTCGGGCCGGAACATGCCAAGACCGGAGCACCCGTACTTATCCGTTAGAGCTTTAGATCGCGGCTATGCTGCGCGACGTTGACTATGTCTTGCGAAAGCTCGACTGGATGCGCGCCGAAGGCATCTGGCCCAACGGTCTGCGCTACCTTTGGACCGATGCTTTCGGGGTCGTACTCTATGTCTCGCTTTACAAGGAGCTCGGCGAGGAACGTTGGCTGGGTGAGGCCGAGCGACTGGTGGCGGAGGTCGAGCGTGTGCTCGGTCGTCTGCGCGGAGTGAGGATCGGCGAAGCGGCAGATCGCGACGGACAGTATTTCCATTACCTGGCGATGTGGCTGTTTGCCTTGGCGCGTCTCGGTGATCTGAAGCCGCGATACCGCACGCGCGGCATCGCGCTGGCGCGGGACATTCATCCGGCCTTCGTGATCCCCGGCCGCGGCGTTATCTGGAAGATGCAGGAGGATTTGAGCAGACCTTATCCCGGCTACGGCCTCGGCAGCATGGACGCCTATGATGGCTACGTCTCCTACCGGATGCTCGACGAAGACGCACTTGCGCCCGAGATCGCGCAGATGCGTGACCTGATGGAGCGCGACTGGCGCACCCTCGACATCGAACAGGATCTCGGCCTCGGCATGATGCTGTGGCTCGCGCACTTCTTTCCTACCGAGCCATGGGCTGAGGCGCAGACGAAACGTTCGCTGGCAACGTTGGAAACGATGTGGGTCGACCCGCCGGGTTGTTTCAGCCGCGCGCCGTGGCTGCGCGATACGAAGTTCGCCTTCACCAATTACGGCGTGTCGCTGGGCCTTCAAGCCGCCGGCGTCTGGCCGGAGCGTGTCGAGAGGCTGAACGCTTTCTTCGAGAACTGGCGCTCCGGCGACGAATACGATCGCGAGGCGATCACCTGGGTGATGGCTTGCACCTCGCATCTTCCCGGTGCGTTTGTAGCTTCCGGACGGCCAAGGACCGATTGAAGACGGTAAATCCCGGGAACGTTCTCGCGCCGGCGCGGGTTGTCGATGACAAGTGCATCGAAAACGCAAAGGATGCAGGTGAAATGGCCATTCTTTCGGGAAAACCGGGAAGCTGTTGGGTGGCTGCCGCCACCGCTACAAACTATCCCCCGCTCGATGGCTCGATCCATGCGGAGGTGGTTATCGTGGGCGCTGGGATTGTCGGGCTGACGACGGCGCTTCGCCTTTGCGAGGCCGGTCGGTCGGTAATCGTCGTCGAAGGCTTGCGGACAGGCGGCCAGGTGACCGGCCGCTCGACGGCCAAGATCACGACGCAGCACGCGCTGATCTATCGCCATCTCATCGACACATTCGGCCGGGACATGGCGCAAGCCTATGCCGATGCGAATTCCGCCGGCGCCGTCCAGATCCGGGAATGGGTTCGCAACTATGCCATCGCCTGCGATCTCGAGACCAAGGACGCCTATACCTACACCTGCGACACAAGCCGGGGCGCGGAGATCGCAGCCGAGGCAGAGGCCGCGCGCCAGGTTGGGCTGGACGCCGATGTTCTCGAGCGCGCGCCGCTGCCTTTCGAAACGGCCGCCGCTTTGCGTTTTTCCGACCAGGCGCAGTTCAATCCGGCGGCGTATCTGGTTGGCCTGGCTCAGGCGGTGACGGCCCGTGGCGGACGGATTTTCGAAAACAGCCGCGCGATCTCGATTGGCGAGGCAAGCCGCTGGCGCGTCGTCACCGACGGCGGCACCGTTCACGCCGAATATGTGGTCGTCGCCACCAACATGACAGTGAAGAGCCCCATCGGCATGGCGAACCGGACCCAGCCGCGCTGCCACACTGCCATGGCGTTTCGGGTCGATGACCCTCTTGCTGTCGACGGCATGTTCATCGGCATCGACGATCCGACGCACTCCATCCGCACGGGCCGCGATGCCGAAGGCCCGCTGCTGGTCACGCTCGGCCCCAAGTTCGATACAGGCCAGGACGGCGACGTGGCGAAACGGTTTGTCGAGCTGGAGCAATGGGCAAGAATTAGTCTTCCTGTTGGAGACATTGCGTGGCGCTGGTGCAACGAGGACTATGACACGGCCGACAGAGTTCCGTATGCCGGCGAGCCCGATCCGGACAAAGCCTCCGGTTTTCATATCGCCACGGGATTCAACGCCTGGGGCATCACCAACGGAACGGCCGCAGGCACGATGATTGCGGATTTGATCTGCGCTCGGCCGAGCCCATGGCAAAAGCTCTACGATCCGGCGCGGTCTTATCCTGAGGACTTTCACAAGAATGGCCGCAGCCAATCCATTGTCTCAAGCGTCGACGACATAGCGCCGGGCATGGGCGGTGTGATCGTCAGGAGTGACGAAAAGATCGCGGCGTGGAGAGACGCTGAAGGGGTGCTCCATCCCGTTTCCGCGGCATGCACCCACAAGGGCTTCACCGTGACCTGGAACAACGCTGACAACACCTGGGACTGTCCTTGCCATGGCTCGATCTTCGCTGCCGACGGTTCGGTCATCCACGGCCCGGCTCGAAAACCGCTATCCCCGGCCGCGCTGTGGAAAGGCGACGACTGACACGGCCCGGCGTCACGGCCGGGATCGTCGAGATTCCCGAGTCATCTCACGCCGCTTGCTGCGCTTCCGCGACGCGCCTGATTTCTGCTGGCAAGGATTCCCAAACCTTGATCATCTGCCCCTCTCCCACGTGGTGAGCGAGAACCTTGGATACGACCTTGAATGCATCCTTGGAATCGACCGGTCGGGTGAACTCCAGCTCCGCCTTGATTTTGGCTAGAAACTCATCGAGCGATCGCAACTTCTCGGGCGTCTTGGAGGGCTGATATTGGTCATAATAGGCACCGCGCACGAGGATCGGCAGCTGCGAACCGAGATGGGCAGCAAGATCCGGCTGCATGCGATCCCGCAGGGCGTGGAGCACCGCCCCAAGAACGTGCCATGCGATCTGCCGATCCGGTCCGATCTCGGCCATGATCTCGTCAAGCCAGATGTTTGTGGTCTGCAGCGTCTTGTCGAATACGTCGAGTCCAGTGGCGCTCATCGAAGCCTCCTTTTTCTGCCAACTGTTCGAACAACTCATTGGACGAAACGACCTTGGTCGGCTGTTGTTCCCGTTGCCAAGCGTAAAGACCCTCGCCCGCAAAGCGTGTGATCCGTCCGGCCAAGCTTACGCTCCATGCGTTCCTATCAAGATTTGCCCGTCAAGATTTGGCCATAGCCACGGCAACGAAAAGCGTTTGCCCTTGCCTGTTGATGCGGAACAAGATGGGCTTGTTCTGTTGACGGGATTTCGTCCACTCCGCTTCGATGTCGGACGGCTGGCTTACGTTCTGATTGTTGGCCGAAACGATCACGTCGCCCGCGCGCAGGCCGTTTTGGTCGGCGAGGCTGTTCGGCGCCACTTCTTGCACGAACAGCCCGGTGGTGCCCGGCGGGAGTCCGAGCTGCTGGCGCGCCTCATCGGGGATGGGACTGAGCGACAACCCGAGACGTTGGTCCGCCGCTTCCGGTCCGGGAATGGCGCCGGTCGGTTGCTCTTCATCGTCACGCTGACCGATGGTCAGAGCTATTTCCTGCTGGCTGCCCCCGCGGTTTCTTGTGAGCGTCGTCCTTGTCCCCGGCTTTTGGCTCGCAGCCGCGAGCGTCAGGTCGTGAACGCTCTGGATGTCCTTGCCGTTAAAGCGCGTTATCACGTCTCCCGCCTGTATGCCTGCCTTCTCCGCCGGACTGCCGGGCTCGACCGAGGCGACGAGCGCTCCCTTGCTGCCCGGTATTCCAAGCGCCTCGGCAATCGAGGGCGTGATCTCCTGGAGACGCACTCCGATGAAACCGCGCTCGATCCGACCGGTGCGGATCAACTGGTCGACGATCCTCTGCGCGGTCCGGGATGGCACGGCGAAACCAATGCCTATGCTACCGCCCGAAGGCGAGACGATGGCTGTATTGACTCCGATCACTTCGCCAAGCCCGAACGGACTGCCGATCGCGATCGTCCAGGCGCCGGGCTGTACTGCATCGGAGTCACCCCAGGCGGTCGTTGTCATATTGGGCCGCGGATCGACCTTCAGCACCGCGATGTCGGTCGCCGGATCCCGGCCGACGAGCCGCGCAGGCGAAATCTGCTTGTCGGAGAATACGACATGGATTTCGTTTGCATCGGCAACGACATGGTTGTTCGTGACGATGTACCCCTCAGGACTGATCACAAAGCCGGAACCAAGGGCCTCTCGCACCTGTGGTTGCGCCGGCTCGAGGCCGGGACTACGGAAAGGACTAAAAAAATCGTCCAGCGTCGTCTGGCCCTGGATAATCTGTTTGGTCGTTATGGCGACCACGGCCGGAATTTTCTCCAGCACGATCGCCGTGAAGTCGTTCGGGATTTCCTGAGCTGCGAGCGGAGCAAGGCCGCCGGCCGGGAATATCAGAATTGCGGCAATCAGGCCGGCGCAGAGTCTTTTGTTCAACACCGGAAACATGGTCTGAGACTCCTTCAGCGTTCAGTGATCAAGCATATGGCCGCTCCAGCAGGCGCAAGCCGCTCACCAGCGGATTACGACGACCTTGTCGTTCCCATTGGTGAGTTCGACAGCTTCGGTGCCGTCCGGCTTGCGGCTTTCGATCCGGGCGCTTTCTACTGTTTCTATGCCAGCAATGTTGGCCGCAAAGGCCTCGTCAATCTCGGCAGTACAGACCAGGGTATCCGGTGGCAGATCCTTCACTTGGTCCATCAATTCGCGAAGCTTCATGGCGAATCTCCTTGGCACAGGCCCGGATTCTTTCGGCCGCACATTCCAACCATGTCCCTCCAGAAAAGTTCCAAGACGAGATTGCGGCGATGTTGCAGGATGATCTCCGCGCAAGCTCTCTCGTAGAACTCGAGAGAACGGTCTTTGAATGCCACGACCGACCTCGGAACTTCATTGGAACTTCCAGCCCGCAATCCGGTTAGGTGGGCAAGGATTTGAAGCGGATTGAGTGGAAGGTGATGTCCTCAGTGATTGGTGAAAATCCGCGCTCGACTGCCAGGATCGCAGGCTATCCCATTCACCCGATGCTCGTCCTTTTTCCGGACCTGCGCTGGACCCCGAAACGAGGAGGAAACCCATGGCGACCATGAAAGCAGTTCGTATTCATACTTTTGGCGGGCCAGAGGTCCTTTCGCTGGACGAGGTTCCCTTGCCTCAGCCCCGTGACGACGAGGTCACGCTCAAGGTCTGCGCAGCAAGCGTCAATCCTGTTGACTACAAGACCCGAGAAGGATCGGCGGGCGGGGATCTGCCCGTTACGCTCGGCCGCGACGTGTCCGGCGTGGTGGAGCTGTGCGGCACGCGGGCTCATACGTTGAAGAAGGGCGATCCGATGTTTGCCATGCTTGGCCCCAACCGCGGCGGGAATGCCGAATACGTCGTCGTCAAGGCGACGGAGGCGGCAGCAAAACCGGAACGGTTAAGCCACGTGGAAGCAGCCGCCGTGCCGCTTGCCGGCATTACAGCGTGGCAGGGCCTTTTCGACCATGGCGACCTCAAATCCGGGCAGCGGGTTCTCACCCATGGCGGCGCCGGCGGTGTCGGCCATCTGGCGATCCAGTTTGCCAAGGCTGCGGGCGCGTTTGTCGCGACGACCGTTGCTGCCGAGGATTTCGATTTCGTCCGCAAGCTTGGCGCCGACCAGGCCGTCGACTACAAGAACCAGCGCTTCGAGGACGAGGTCGAGGACATCGATATGGTTTTCGATCTGGTCGCGGGCGACACACAGGATCGCTCCTGGAACGTGCTGAAGCCCGGTGGGATACTTGTTTCCACCGTTTCTGAGCCCTCGGCCGAACAGGCACGCCTGCATCAGGCGCGTGGCGTTTCCTATCTGGCTGAGCCAAACGCGGCGCAGCTTGCGAGGATCAGCCGCCTCATCGACGCCGGCAAGGTAACTCCGTTCGTGCAGGCAACTTATCCTTTGGAGGAGATCGCCAAGGCCGAGGAACGGCTGGAGAGGGAACATACGCGCGGCAAGATCGTGCTTGAGGTGGCCGCCTGAGCCCGGAATGCTCAAGTTCAAAGTGAACCAGTTCTGCTGGCAAGCCATTCGGGAGGTGATCAGTGCGTGGCCGACAGGCAGCCCGCCTGCAGGACTTGGCGCTGATTCATCCGTAAGTGCCGATTAATTCCGCCTCACCCAGCATGTTTTCACGGGCAGCCTGCCACACGACCAGGGCGTCGGGTTCCGGGCCGATGGGAAGGTTGGCAATGCCAAGGGCGGCGAGCCTGAAGCGGTAGGTGTGTGGTTTATAACCCGGATGCAGGTCGGGTCCATCATAGTGAAGATTGCCGAAATCATTGAAGCCATGAGGCAGGTCCTCGGTTCGCGCTTTGGAACTGCGCCCTTCGGCCAAATGACGCCGGTCGCCGCCGATGTCGTAGACGACCCAATGCCGGGACGCCTGTGACGGTGCATCCGTATCTTCCATGACGAGCACGTAGCTCCGAGTGCCCGGCGGCGGATCGCTCCATTCCAGAAACGGGGAGAGATTGTCGCCGCGCCGGGCGTGACGATCTGGAATAGGCTGGCCGTTCTGAAAGGCGGGACTGGTCAAAGTGAACGCCATCATTCTCCTCCTTGCTCGGCTAAACTCGTCGAAATAGACGCTTCGGGCGCGCCCGTCGCGGCCTTCTCTCCATCAGACGACCCCAACAACCACAACCGGCTATGGATCGTATCGGCGCGGGCCGTGCTCACTTGAAATTGGCGCCCCGATTGCTCCTCAATGTGCTCGCCGAAAAAAGAACCGCGCCCGGGCGAGCATGAGGTCTTCACCCGGCGGCTTTGAAGCAGTGCGTTGGCTCCACCATCCATGGCGTTGCCGGCGATGCCGCCGGCAGTTGGCGGCCAATCGCTAACGAGAACGAGCAAGACTTTTCGTCACCGTCCTGCGCGGGCCTCAATGCACAAACTTCGTCCTCAGCCAAGCCAGAAGTCTGTTCCCGACAATTGTCCGGCGGACTCTGGCGGCAGCCCATCGCGCTTGCATCGTGGCACCAACGTGGCAGTGACAGACGATGTTGTGCAACTGCCAGTCACTTAGCTCGAAGAAGCGCTTTGCCTCACCGTAGGTGTCATCTTTCAGACCCATGGCGCGCAGCACCGGATCCTCATAGGCAACGGTGATCGGCGATCCCGCGCCACGCGCTACAGCACGGGCTTCAGGACTGAGATATTCGGTGCCTGAAAGCGCTCCGAGGCAGCGCCGTGGATTTTGTTCGAGAAGATCTGCCCAACGCTCGATCCGCTGCGTCCGAGTCATGACAGGGTATGTCGCCGAGGGCTCAACTTTTGCAATTGTCTGCAGTTGGTCGAGTGTTTGGTGTCTCATGGTCGGCTCCTTTTGATAGGTGCACCCACGCCCTAACAAAAAATTATTGCGCTGCGACGCGCCGACAAGGCCGGGAATTGGCAATCTGAGGAGTTCACCCCCTCACGGCTCATATCCGGAACCTTCTCAGGGGCCTGCTTGTTTTGGCTGGTGAAAGGAGACCGTCATGAGCACAAAACCACCACCCGTTCCGGCAGAGAACCAGAGCCCTAAGGGTCCGGGCGATAAGAAGTCGGTTCCTGTCGACCAAACGCAGCACAGCCATTCCGCCCCAAATCCCGACAAACAGGGCCAGCAGGGCAACACGAGGGTCAATACGACCCACCAAGGCTACCAGCAGGACCGTTAGGTGATTTTCATGTCCACGTCGAAGAAGACCCGCGCCAGCATCCGCCACGGCGGTCCTGGCGCATCGCACGAGAATGCCAAGGAGCCGCTGGTGATAGAAAAGCCGCCAGCCGATTCCGATCTGCGCAGTCGCAGCAAGATCTCAGGCGGCGGAGGTGAACGCGACAGCCACCATACTCATGATCCTGAAAAGAAGGGCGGCGGCACCCGACCGGCGCGAGAAGGAAGGTGAATGGTCGCTGAAGCCTGCGGCGTCGCGCCTCGCATTCTTTGCTGAAAATGCGGGGCGCGAATAGGCCGTCTGATTGTGAGCACCGCCTGACGGCGCGGTGGTCTAGGCAGCGCTTTGGTCCGGGGGGACGACCCGTTCTTCGGCCAAGCGCCACATGGTGCGCAGCTTTTCCGGTAAAGTGGCTTGGACCTTGGCGACCTGACCACGCGAGACATGCCGCGATAACGTGGCAAAGACAGAACGCACCGCATCATCGGCATCCATGAGCCGTGAATCGGACAAACGATCGGTGACTTCGATGACAAACTCGTCCCAGTCCCAATCGCTCGGCTGCCTTGCCGGCTCGAACTGATCATAATAGGCGCCACGCACCAAAACTGGCAGTTCTGCGCCGAGATGCGCCGCTAGCCCCAAAGGCAGCCGGTCACGCAGCATCTGCAGGACTGTCGACAACACCTTCCAGCAGAGCTGCCTGTCTGGGCCGAGCTCTTCCATCAAGTCATTGAGCCAGACGTTGGTTGTCTGAAGCGTCTTGTCGAAGACGTCGAGGCCTGTCGCGCTCACTATACCGTCCTCCCGGTCACGTCCGCCGCGCACAGTTATTCGTGAACGGATTACATCCGCATGAGTTCCCTCAGGTCTTCAAATTCCGCGACTACTGTCTCGTTGCAAGATGCGGACACCGTCTCGGCAGTGGCTGTGGGCTTTTTTGGCTTACCGTCGCAACTTCGGCCCACGTTATGCATTCTTACTTTAGATCGCCCGTCCCTCCAGGCGGTCCGGGGCTGAAAAAGGCTGTTGCCCGCTGGCTCCCGGCCGGCGGGCTTTCTCGTGGGCCTACCGGCTTTGCCGCTAGACAAGCCATAGCAAATGCTACTTCCGGTGGAACAGGAAGCCCTTCTGGGAGTTCATGCTTCATCAACAGGCGCATGGACGTGCCCCTGTGAGTGGCGCGCCGGCGCAAGAATGGGAGAACCACCATGAGCCTCGGAACCATACTCATCATCATTTTGATCCTTGCCTTGCTGGGCGGGTTCAGCGGTCTGGGTGGTGGACCGTTTTATGGCACTGGCTACTATGGCGGAGGCGGCCTCGGTCTCGTGCTGTTGATCGTGATTATCCTGGTCCTTCTCGGACGCATTTAGGGCCCGCACGATTTAGCCGATAACTTCACTGGTGATCCTGTGTCGGCCTGGCACCTCGTCCAGGAATGTCGCCGCAGCCGGCGGGGCAAAGGGGGGATTGTCACGACGGGGAACCGAAATTGCTCAAGCGCATTATAGCCTTCTGCAGAAATCCACTGGAATGGCGCCATACGTGAACTTCGTTCAACAAGCCGATGTCGGCCTCGGAGTTCCGGGCGTTCCCTCTGCCGATCTGCTGCAGGCACTGCCCGTTGCCGTCTATACCGTCGACGAGCAGGGACGCATCACCTTCTTCAACGAAGCCGCAGCTGAGCTCTGGGGCCATCGTCCGGTTATCGGCCGGGACCTATGGTGCGGCTCGTGGAAACTTCGTCATCTAGACGGTCGGGATATGGCACATGGCGAGTGTCCGATGGCCGTGGCGCTGCGCGAAGGACGGGACGTCTCATGGGACCAAGCGATTGCGGAGCGGCCGGACGGTGAATTCGTCCCGTTCAAGGCTCACCCACGCCTGCTTCGCGACGAAGCGGGCAACGTTGTCGGTGCCATCAACACGCTGCTCGACCTGCGCACGCAGACGCTGGGCGATGAAGCCCGCATGCGTCTTGCCGCCATCGTCGAATCGTCAATGGACGCCATCGTCTCGAAGGACATGAACGGCATCATCACCAGTTGGAACGATGCTGCAGAACGCTTGTTCGGCTACAAATCTGCCGAGGCGATCGGCCGGCCGGTGACGATCCTCATTCCACCCGACCGTCTCGACGAGGAAGTCTCAATCATCAGCCGGATCCGCGTCGGCGAACGCGTCCCCTCCTATGAGACGATGCGCCTGCGCAAGGACGGCACGCTGGTTTCGGTCTCGCTCACCGTCTCGCCGATCCGCGACGCCATCGGGCGGGTCGTCGGCGCCTCCAAGATCGCGCGCGACATCAGCTCCCACAAGGAGAACGAACGGCGCATCCGTCTGCTCATGCGCGAGGTCAACCATCGGGTGAAGAACCAGTTCTCGGTCATCATCTCGATGATCCGCGAGACCAGCAAGCTGACGAGCACACCTGAGGCTTTTCTCGGGCAGGTTCGGGAGCGCATCACGGCACTTTCTGAATCCCATGATCTCCTGGTCAATGCCGAGTGGCGCGGCGCGACGGTCGGCGAGCTCATCCAGGCACAGCTCAAGGCCTTCGCAGCGCAGCCTCGCGTGTCGACGGCCGGGCCACTGGTGATGCTGCAGCCGAACGCAGTGCAGTATCTCGGCATCGCCTTTCACGAACTCGCCACCAATTCGGCAAAACATGGAGCGCTGTCCTGCAGCGACGGACGTGTCGAAATCGATTGGAATCTGATCCCTGCCGGCGACGGTGCCGAAACCTTTCGACTAGTCTGGCGTGAGTTGGGCGGGCCGATCCTGGACGCTGTCAGGGGTCGCGGTTTCGGATCCGTCGTCCTCGAGCGGGTGGCGCCGCAGGCTTTCAGCGGCAGCGGCCGGCTGGAGTTCCATGAGCAAGGCGTCACCTGGACACTCGAGGCACCGCTGCACTTCGTCCAGGCGTCAGTGGCGGATAACGCGGCCGTTTGAAAGCGCCCGTGAAGCTAAACCCTTCCCCTCCGACTCGACTGTGCTGACGCTCGGCCGGACCTATTGCATTCGATCCGGCTCGCGATGATGGAGCGAAACAGTTCTGCCCTCCAGAACATCGAGGTTGCCCCTCTCGGGCAAAGCATCGCGATTAACTGAAAGCCGATGGACGTTATCTAATTCAAAGACGCTCAGGCTGTCGAATTCCATGGCTGCCCCGTAGAACTGGGCCGCTTGCAGCACCAGGCATTCGATGTCTTCAAGCGCGACGTTTTCTGCGAGGTTTCGCAGCCGCGCGGCCTCAGCCACCGCGGTGACATTGACGATCCCCTTGCACCGGGCGGCTGCCCAAACTTGGCGGTTAACATCGTGACACAAACGAGCCGAATAACCGTCTCTCATGGAGAACCCTCCTTTCAGGAGCGGTTTGTCCCTTGAGATTAGCATCTGCCACATCGGCTCCAAAAACAAGCGAAATCCATAAAATAATTCGTTAATTCAATAAGTTAGCATAGAACGCAGGCTGCACAATCGACTTCTCACAGTAACTGCAAGCCTTTCACGCCGACGGCCCATAAACCGATCTTGACGTTCGGCGAGGCTTTTCCTAATTCTTAGGTAAATACTAACTTTGAGCGGCTGGAGGCAAAAGTGGCCGAACTCGAACGACCCGAACGACTGCAGATCATGCTAACTGCTGACGAATTGGCTGCGTTGGAAAACTGGCGCTTCGAAAGGCGCATGCCAAGCCGGTCGGCGGCCGTGAGAGAGTTGCTGCGGCGCGGTCTCCATGCAGACGGGTTTCTGACGGCAGCACAGGGTGCCAAGTCACAGGATTTTGGAATTCTGCCCAATTCCGGGATTGTCGATGGGCCGTCCGGCGACTAACTGCCCTCAAACACCGCACATCTGCGCCTGCCGCTCAAGTCCAGCAACTATCCCGGTGTTTCCCAAAGATCGGCGACGGCAAGCTACACGGCAGTTTCGGTAACGCGAAGCTGGAAATCCTTCGGCAGTGTGCCGGAGCCCTCCCGCGCTCTGGAACCTCAGGCAATCGTCGCGCGTTCGGTGACACGGCTACGGTGCAACACGCTCGTTTTGAACCACGTCGTGCATCGCAGCAAGGTCGGTTTGCATCATCACATATCCAGCAAGGATCGAAGCAGTGAGCGTGCTTTACCGCGCGGCAAAAATCGCCGAACAGGCTCATGCCGGGCAGACAGACAAGACCGGCCGGCCCTATATCGAACATTGTCGCCGGGTCGTTGACGCCGTCGAAACGCTCGACCAGAAGGCCGTTGCCTATCTTCACGACGTCCTTGAGAAAAGCGACAGTTGGGACCGCGATCGGCTCGAGGCGGCCGGTTTCGGAACCTCCATCGTATCGGCTGTCGATGCCATGACACGCAGGCCGGACGAGGACGAGCTTGCTTTCGTGCGCAGAGCCGCAGCCAACCCTTTGGCACTGCGGGTGAAGCGCGCGGATCTCGTCGACAATTTATGGCAGGCACGGCAGATTGGCGCCTCGACATCGAAGTATGAAGACGGCCTGGGGATCCTCGATCAAGAATTCTCCGAATGACGGAAAGATTGGCGCCTGCGGTGTGACTGACCGATTGGAAATTCAAGCGCCGCTCTACTCGGGGATGTGAGGCGTATGCCGCTTATCCTCGGCAGGGTCGGCATCGATCCGCGCCTTATCGGGATCGAAGGCGCCGTGGCGGGCGATGACCAATGCCGGGGTGTCGGGCGTTTCATAGGCCCACATGAAGTCATCAGCCGCTCCGCCGACCGCGTGAACCCGCCAGTAACTCGCGGTGCCCTTCAACGGGCTGCTCGTTGTGGTGTTCGTCTTCTCCAGAAGGTCGAAATAGATATCGTCGAAAGGGACATAGAAGACAGGATCGTGTCCTTCTTCGTAAAGCACTTTTGCCCGCTCGGTCGACGCAATGATCGCATCGGAGAACCTGACCGTCACGGTTCCATCGAACGGGGTAATCGTAAGCGCGCCGGGATGGCGGGCGGAATTTGCGGCTAAGGGCTGCATTCGACTTCTCCGTTGGCTGCGCTGTCTCTCTGGAACGTCGTATCGCCCATCAGGGTTCCAGTTGGGCCAGTCATTGGCATTTGTCGCCGCCGCGGCAGGGCTTTCCCAGTCCTTCCGGCTGCAGGTGAAAAGCCTGCAGCGGGCCATTCAGATTCAAGGGAACGTTACCGCCGAAGAGTTCGTTTCCTAGAGCAACACCAGAGCCGGCGGCGGGGCTTCGCAAGTAGAAGGGAGATTGCCATGAAAATCGGCAACTGCATGACGAGGAATGTCCAGGTCGCGAACCCCGAACAGTCTATTCGCGAGGTAGCGCAGATTATGGAAAGGCTCGACGCTGGAGTGATGCCCGTGGGCGACCACGACCGGCTGGTCGGGATGATCACCGATCGTGATATCGCGATCCGAGGCGTAGCATTGGGTAAGGGAGCTGACGCCAAGGTGCGTGATGTCATGAGCCCGGAGGTCAAATATTGCTTCGATGACGAAGACGTCGAGCATGTGCTTGAGAACATGGGCGACCTGCAGGTGCGTCGGCTTCCGGTTCTGAACCGCGACAAGAGGCTCGTCGGGATCATCTCTCTTGGCGATCTCGCGACGAACGGCGAAGCGGCAGAAGCGGGAGAGGCTTTAAGCGGCATCTCGAAGCCGGGCGGCGAGCACTCGCAAACTACTCACTGACTGACGCCGCGACACGTCAGTGCCAGCGCCTGATGTTCTGGTACGATTGCAAGCGCGCCCTGCCAAAGCCTATGGGTGAAGGTGGGCCTCTCGGAGTGGATAGATTTGGGTTGGTCTCTGAACCTCGGGACGATCGCCGGCACCACCGTGCGCGTTCACTTTACCTTCCTGCTTCTGCTCGTCTGGATTTGGCTAACGCACTATCGGATCGGCGGCACGCCAGCGGCCTGGGAAGGCGTAGCCTTCATCATTGCCGTCTTTGCCTGCGTGGTCCTGCATGAGTTCGGCCACATCGCCGCCGCACGGTATTTCGGCATCAGCACGCCGGACATCACGCTTTTCCCGATCGGCGGCGTGGCCAGGCTCGAACGCATGCCCGAAGAGCCGGGGCAGGAGTTCGTGATCGCGGTCGCGGGGCCGCTGGTCAATGTCGCTATCGCCGCGCTGATCTTCGCCTTGCTCGGCGGGTCGGCAGGTGTCGAACAGATGGCCGGGATCGAGGATCCGCGTATGAATTTTCTCGCCAGGCTTGCAGGGGTCAATGTCTTCCTGGTCCTTTTCAACATGATTCCAGCCTTCCCGATGGATGGCGGCCGTATCCTGCGCGCCGCCCTCGCCGCCCGCCTTTCCTGGTCGCGCGCGACCCAGATCGCCGCCACGATCGGGCAAGGATTGGCCTTCGTCTTCGGTTTCCTTGGGCTGTTCTACAACCCGTTGCTGATTTTCATCGGCATCTTCGTCTATCTCGCCGCGGCTGCGGAAGCCCAGAACGCACAGATCCGGGAGGTCGCCACAAGCGTCCTTGTCGGGGACGTGATGATCACCGAGTTCGCCCGGCTGGACCGGTCGGCGACGCTCGACGAGGCAATCGAGATGCTGCTCGCGACCACGCAGCACGACTTCCCTGTCATCGACTCCGCCGGTCATCTTGAAGGACTGGTGACACGCAACGACATGATCCGGACATTGAAGGAAAAGGGCCCCGCTGAACCGGTCGCGAGCGCAATGCGCAACGATATCCCGAAAATACATTACCGCAAAAGTCTCGAGGAAAGCCTGCGCCTCATGCAGCAGGCAGATGTGCCTGCCGTTGCCGTCGTGGACAATTCCGACCGACTGGTCGGGCTCATGACACACGAAACCATAGGCGAGATGCTTATGGTCCGCTCAGCCGTTTCAGATGCCTTCCGATTTGGTCGTTTGCGTGGGGGCAAGCCGCGACTTACGCAAATCTGAGCACGAGGGAATTCTTTCTACCGCCGGATCGAGCAAATGCGCCCCAAATCGGCCGGAACAACGTTGTTCCGGCCGGTCCACTTTTTGCGTCTTAAGAGCCCGCGACGTGAGGCAGAAGCTCGAGCGTACCGCGGTAGATCATGTCGCCAGCTACGTAGAGGATGACTACAAGGCCGACATAGGCAATCCAGCGATGCTTCTGAAGCAGATTGGCAATGAAATTTGCTGCAATGCCCATCAGCGCGACGGAGAGGACAAGGCCGAAGATCAGTACGTTCGGATGTTCGCGCGCAGCACCCGCTACCGCCAGAACATTGTCGAGCGACATAGAGACGTCGGCAATGATGATCTGCCAGGTTGCCTGCGCCAGCGTCTTGCGAGAAGCTTTGCCAGCTACGATGCCGTCGTAGTCGACATCACTTTCCGAAAGCGCTTCGATCGCCTGTGTTTCCTGCGCATGGTTTTGCCGGAGTTCGCGCCACATCTTCCAGCAGACCCACAACAGCAATATCCCGCCGGCCAACAGTAAGCCGACGATCTGCAGGAGCTGGGTTGTGGCGGCCGCAAAGCCGATGCGCAGAACGGCCGCTGCGACTATACCGATGACGATCGCGTTTCTGCGCTGCTCTTTGGGTAGCCCGGCCGCGGCAAGGCCGATAACGATGGCATTGTCGCCGGCCAGCACCAGGTCGATCATGATGACCTGCAAGAGAGCGGTCATTGCTTCAGGACTGAAAAATTCTGTCATACGGCACCCTTGCGTTCAGCTAGGGGTGACGAGGCTTGCGAGCATAGCCGTAGAGCAACGCGGACACCGCGTATGACAGGAGAAATGCCGCTACAGCTGAAGAAATCTCAAAGCCAGGCCACCCGGATTGGAATTCCAGTCCGACATCACAGTCCTGATGGACTGCCAGAGGGGCCCGGCCTGGTAGCACCTAGCTATTGCCGGAAGCGTGAAAACTCAAGGCTTAATTGTGATCCGGCCTATGCGGCATCGAGTTCGGCCAATTTCGTTACGCCAAGTCGGTCGAGCACGCGGCCATTGAACGGGCCGGCAGCCGCAAGTAGACTGACACCATGGGCTTCGGTCAGTCTCTGTAATACCCAGTCTGCGACCGTCGATGCGATGAAGGAAATCCGTCTTGGCTGTTCATCGACGACCGATCGGCCAATATCTGTTCCCAATCGGCTCCTTGGGCCTGGCCGCATTAATTCATTTCGGCGGCGCGTCGATCGAGCATTCGCTGCTTTCGATCAAGATCCTGGCGTTGATCGTGGTCGCCATCTTCATCTTCGCGACCGTGTTTGTGGTTTTGCATCATGCAGAAGCCGTCGCACGGCGGCTCGGTGAACCTTACGGCACGCTGCTGTTGACATTTTCGGTCACGGCCATCGAAGCTTCGGTCATCGTTTCGATGATGCTGCACGGCGCGAACAATCCGACGCTGGCACGCGAGTCCGTGTTTTCGACGGTCATGATCGTGTGCACTGGTGTGGTCGGGGTCTGCCTCACCCTGGGTGGGCTGAAGCATCGATATCAGGACATCAAACGACAGGGCACCAACGCTTCCCTTGCCGTTATTATGGCGCTGACGGTTCTTACACTGATCCTTCCAAACTACACCCTTGCAACAAGCCCCGGTGTGTTCTCCGCATCGCAACTCGCATTCGTGAGCGTCCTTTCAGTTCTCCTCTATGGTGCGTTCGTCTTTGCACAGATGGTGCGCCAACGGGGCGATTTTATCGAGGATCTGACGTCCAGAGCCGAACATGAGGAGCATGTATCTGAGGGTGGGAAAGTGACTACCAACGTGCTCCTTTTATTTGTCGGGCTGGCAGGGATCGTTCTTCTGACCGAGCAGGTGGCCGGCAGCATCGAGGATGGGCTCGCGTTTCTTCAAATTACCCAGGCGGACGCAATCGTGGGCTTCTTCGTCGCTGCGCTTGTGCTTATGCCGGAGGCGGCATCGGCCGTTCGGGCTGCGCTTAACAACGAACTTCAGCGAGGGCTGAATGTCGCCCTCGGCTCCGCTTGCGCGACGATCGGCCTAACAATCCCGGCAATCGGGGCAGCGAGCCTGCTCACAGGACGAAGCCTGATGCTTGGTCTGGGTCCGGGGGATACTGTGCTTCTCCTGCTCGCGCTCGCCATCAGCATCGTGAGCTTTGGGACGGGCCGAACAACGATGCTGACGGGGCTCGTTCATCTCGTCGTGTTTGTCGCCTATCTGTTCCTTATCTTCGTGCCTTAGGATGCGGGGCCGTGTCGTGTCGATTTGCACGCACATGGCCTGCAGTTACTGGATCTTCGAGCGCAAGCGATCCGTCGCGAACTCCGTCAACACCACGACGACGGAGATCACGAGAATGACGGTCGAGGCGTTCTTGTATTGGAGAAGATCGAACGGTCTTTCCCGCTCATCTCTTTTCCCGACTTCGAGCAGAGATACGATGTGTGTCAGTCGGTGACTGATGTTTTCCGCACGTATGGCGCTACCGGCAACCGGCTAGTGTACGGGACCGGTTCGCTAGAGAAAGGTTTCTGGAATGGGTCTCCAGCCGTCCTTGCCTAATGCGAATTGCGGGATATGCGCAAGGCTGTGGATCAGTGCCTGGTCCGGCCCAAGCGTTTCTTGCCAATCCCGCGCCTCGGTGAGGATCACACCGATGCCGACCACTTCCGCGCCCGCGCTGCGCGCCAACTCGACCGAGCCCTTCAGGCTTGAGCCGGACGCCACGACATCGTCAACCACCACGACGCGTTTGCCTGCTAGGAACGGTATCGCGCGGCGGTCGAGAAGCAGGCGCTGCTCGCCCTTCGAGGTGATGGAGGAGATGTGCTGGACGAGCGCGTCGCCCAGATGGATCTTTGGCGATTTCTGCAAGATCACGTAGTTATCGAGGCTCAAGGCGCGGCTCACTTCGATGGCGACGGGAATGCCAAGCGTAGCCGCGCCCACGATCACGTCGGGTTTGAGCGGTCGCAGTTTCTCGGCCAACTTGCGGCCGACATGCTCGCCGAACCTTACTCCGAGATCGATGACCATCATCAGCGAGATGGCGAAATCCGGCCTGATCGCGACGATCGGCAAGTCGACCTGCAAGCCGGCGACGTCGACCGGCCAGTTTTGCCCGGTTATCGGCGAAAAGGCGGTTTCCTGGGTCATTTTGTTTATCCTTGATGAGCGAGTCGGGGTTCGACCAGCAGGCCCACATTGCGCCACGTTGTGCGCTTTCGGTTCATGTCGAACCCGTAGATGGAAAGCGAAAGCGAGATGGCGTGCGCCAAGCGGATGGCCTGCACTAGAAGCGGCACACCGCGTGCCAGCGCAAAGCGCAATCGAGTGGGTAGCGAGACGTCGTCGATCTCCATGCCGCGTGCGCGCTGCGCGTCGGCGATGCGCTCGAAATCCTCGCGCAGCATCGGGATGATGCCGAAGGTGAGCGACAGGATCAGAGTGACAATGGGCGGGAGACGAGCTGCACTGGCCGCTGCCAGGATAGAGCCTGGAGTGCTTGTCTCCATGACGAAATAGAATGCCGCGGTCGTCGTGATGAGGCGTGCAGCCATCCCGGCGGCGATCGGCAGGGCATCGGCAGGCGAAAGCCCCTGCAGCAGGAGATTGCCGATCCAACTCACCATGACCAGAAGCACGAGAAGCGCCGCACCCTTGAGATAGCCGCGCAAGCCGGGCACCTGCATCACGCTCAGGAAAACGAGAGAAAGCAGGGCCAGGGGCACGCCAAAGCGCCAGTCCGGCGCAAGCCAAGCCACCAGCATGATCGTGAATGCACCCGTCAATTTCACGAAAAAGTTGAACTCATAGATCCGTTTCATGCCGCTGCTCCGGTCGATAGAGCCGTCGGTGCGGGCCAACCGAGCTGGGAGAACGCGCTCGACGCCCAGGCTTGCTGCGGCGCGCCGTCGAAGACGATCTGCCCTTCGTCCAGTATCAGCGTGCGCGAGGCGACATCTTGGACGAGGTCGAGATCATGCGAGATGAGCATGATCGCGCGCCCCGACGACAGCATGGACCCGATGAACAGGTCCAGCATGCGTCTGCCGTGCAGGTCGCGCGCAAGCAGCGGCTCGTCCAGGATCGCTATCGATGCCTGCGCCGCATCGGCGCAGGCAAGCCCCAGCAATGCCTGCTGCCTCGTCGAAAGCGCGAAGGGGTTGGCTTCGGCCAACCCTTTAATTTCGTATTTCTCTAGCGCGGCATGCGCCTCCCTCCTTACTAAATCGTCGGCTGCCGCGCCTGCGGTCATGGAGAAAATGACTTCCTCGAGCACAGTCATGTTGAACAGGATGCGGCGCATGTTCTGCGGAAGATACGCGATCGCGCGGGCGCGGCGCGCAACGGTCCAGCCGTCGGCCGGTTCGCCGCCAATACGGATCGATCCTGCGGCGAGCTTCGCCAAGCCGAGGATCGACTGGAACAGCGTCGTCTTGCCTGCGCCGTTGCGCCCTATCAGCGCCACGTGCTCCCCGGCGCGAATCTGGAGCGAGACATCACGCAATACCGGGACGCCGTCGGGGCGCGCAAGCCGGGTGCGGATGCCGGAAACCGAAAGCAGCACGTCGCCGGCAGGAAAGGACGGAGTGCAGGTCGTCCGATGATTGGGCGGCAGGATGCCCGCCTCCAGCCATGGCTCTTGCTGTGTCATTATCGTGCGCGCGGCGACGGCCTCCGAAAGCCTGCCCGACACGAGCAGGCGCACATTTTCAGCGACAGATTTGAATGCACCCGGATCCTGCTCGGCGACAAGCAACGAGGGCACCTCGTCGGCAAGCTTCGCGAGAATTCGAACCAGCCGTGCACGGGCAGCTGGATCGAGCCCTGTCGTGGGCTCGTCGAGCACAAGCAGCACAGGCGTAGCCGCAAGGGCAGCTGCGATTGCCACCATCCGCCGTTCCCCGCCGGAGAGAGTGAGTACTCGCCTCCCCCGCAGCGGATTGAGTTCAAGCTCATCGAGCAGAATCTGCAGCCTGCGGCGGATAAGTTTCTTTTCCACGCCCCGGTTTTCCAGCGGGAACGCGATCAGGTCCTCGACACCGAGGTCCCAAAGCTGGTCCTCGACATTCTGAGTGACGATGCCGATCTTGGTAAAAAGGGCATCCTTCGACAAGGTCAACAGCGGCTGGCCATCGAATGAAACCGAGCCGGAGAAGTGGCGAGGGGCAACGAGGCGGGGGATGATCCCTCCCGCCACGTTGAGCAACGTGGTCTTGGCCCCGCCTGCCGCCCCGCACACGAGCAGGCGCTCGCCACGTGCAATGGTCATCGTGGCTTCGGTGACTGCCATCGGCGCATCGCCGAAGCCCACCGTCACATCGTTCAGTTCAAGCACTTTTCAAATCTTACCTGCGCTCAAAAGCGCGTGAAACCGGCCGGATGCGCGCTCTTGAGTATCTTCAGCGCTGGGACAACAAGAAGCGGCGTGCCTATGATCATCGGCACGATGTCCGACAGGCCCAGATACATCACCGCCCACCAGAAGGGGAAAATGCCGAGATAAGCGAGACTGGCCGAGACCGCGACGACCATCACAAGGCCAACGATGAGGCACACTGCCGCAATTTTGATCAGCGTGTTGCGATCGAATTTCGTCCTTGCTGGGTCGAATATCAGCCCGGGCAAGAGGCCGGTGAGGCCTACCATGATGCCGTCGACGATGAGCGAATGAGCGGGGATGAAGGTACCGGCCAGCAGCGACCAGACTATGGTGCCGAGATAGCCGCAGATGAAACCGCTCTTCCAGCCGAGCAGAATGCCCACCAGCGGGGGCAGAAAGGCGAAGATGCGCCACTGGATGACGCCGGGAACGAGTTGGATCGGGTTCGCATAGGCCCAGAGCACTCCGGTCGCCGCTGCAGCGACGATCGAAAGCACGATCGGGAAGAGGGTATTGCCCTCAGGATGAGTTGCAGTTGCTTCTTGCATGACGAAATTCCCCTGATGTGTCTCCCGTAATTGATAAGCAAGTTATATGCCGACCTTGGCGGGCACATCGGACTGGGCCGCGGTTGCCGCTTCTCACGGACTGCACACCAACTCCGCCAAACGTTGCCTTTGCCTCGCGTAAATGCCCGGGAACAAATTCGGTCCCTGAATGTTCGGCTTTCCGCGGACCGGCGGCTTATCCGTTCCGCACCTAAAACCAGAGAGACAGGAAATTCTTCGACGTATACGGTCTTTCTCACTGCAAGTTGAAGCCGTTGCTGAGGGAGCTGATTTCGCGTCGATGCGCATAGTTTCGGCCCGTGGCCGGTGGCCACGAACGAACCGGAGCCGGGTGACTATGTGATCACCTACCATAGGGACGAACATGAAGCGGGCTGGCTCGTCAGGCCTTACCATTCTCTTGTTGGGCACGGCCGAGCTCGCCGGCTGCGCAGGCGGCGTGCTCGACCCACAAGGGCCGGTCGGCGCCGGCAATCGGACAATCCTGCTCAACTCGCTGGCCGTCATGTTGGTGATCGTCGTCCCGACCATCGTCGCCGCGCTATGGTTTGCATGGTGGTTTCGCGCTTCCAACATCCGCGCCAAATACCATCCAGGATTCACCTATTCAGGCCGGATAGAGCTCATCGTCTGGTCAATTCCGACGCTGACGATCCTTTTTCTTGGGGGTCTGATTTATTACGGATCCCATCAGCTCGACCCTCGCAAGCCTCTATCGTCGACCAATTCGCCGCTTGAGGTGCAAGTCGTCGCGCTCGACTGGAAATGGCTGTTCATCTACCCCGACCAGCAAATCGCGAGCGTCAACGAACTGGTCATGCCTGCAGGGACGCCGGTGCGGTTCCGCCTGACCTCGGCGAGCGTAATGAACACATTTTTCGTTCCGCAGCTCGGGAGCATGATTTACGCGATGAACGGCATGGAAAGCGAGCTCAACCTCCTGGCCGACAAGCCTGGCGTCCTTTATGGCCAGTCGGCCCACTACAGCGGCGACGGTTTCTCGGACATGAATTTTCGGGTGCGGATCGTGCCGCCCGAAGCGTTCGCCCAGTGGACGGCGGGCCTCCGTGGCGGCGGCCAGACCCTGAATGCGGGGGCGTACCGCGAACTCGCCCGACAAAGCCAGGACGTGGCGCCGTTTGCGTTCTCGCATGTTCAGCCAGGGCTGTTTGATGCCGTGGTGCGTCAATACCTGCCGCCAGCACCCGGCCCAAACGAAGGCCGCGGCGGCAATCCACGGGTCCACCCCGATCCTTTGGGTCCGGCCACTCCGGCGGACCCGAATGCCAGACATGAACGACACGGAGGCGGTTGAACCATGCTGGGAAAGCTCGACTGGTCCGCGATTCCCTTAGATGAGCCGATCCCCCTCATCGCCGCTCTCGTCGTCTTCCTTGCGGCTATCGGCGTGTTGGCCTGGATCACCGTCAAAGGCTTCTGGCCCTACCTGTGGCGCGAGTGGATCACCTCGGTGGACCACAAGCGGATCGGCGTCATGTACGTACTTTTGGCGGTGCTTATGCTGCTGCGCGGTTTCATCGACGCGATCATGATGCGCACCCAGCAGATCGCCGCCATACATGGGCCAGGCTATCTGCCGCCCGACCACTATGACCAGATATTTTCCGCGCACGGCACCATCATGATCTTCTTCGGCGCAATGCCGTTCATGATCGGCCTCATGAATCTCGTGGTGCCGTTGCAACTCGGCGTGCGCGATGTGGCCTTTCCGACGCTCAATTCCGTCAGCTTCTGGCTGACTGCGTCGGGTGCACTGCTTGTCAACATTTCACTGGTGATTGGCGAATTCGCCCGCACCGGGTGGCTCCCCTACGCGCCGCTATCGGAGCTCGACTACTCCCCGGGCGTCGGCGTCGATTACTATCTCTGGGCGATCCAGATCTCGGGCGTCGGCACGCTGATGACCGGCGTCAATCTGGTTACCACGATTCTGAAGATGCGCGCTCCGGGCATGGGCTATCTGCGCATGCCCATGTTCTGCTGGACCTCGCTCGCCGCCAACCTCCTCATAGTCGCAGCGTTTCCCATCCTGACGGCAACTTTGGCGATGCTCACGCTCGATCGTTATCTAGGGTTCCACTTCTTCACGAACGAGGCTGGCGGCAACCCTATGATGTTCGTGAACCTCATCTGGGCCTGGGGCCATCCGGAGGTCTATATCCTCGTGCTGCCCGCCTTCGGCATCTTTTCGGAAGTGTTCTCCACCTTCTCGTCAAAGCCGCTATTCGGTTATCGTTCGATGGTGGCCGCTACGCTCTTCATCTGTATCGTCTCGTTCATGGTGTGGCTGCATCACTTCTTCACCATGGGCGCCGGCGCAGATGTGAATGCCGCCTTCGGCATCGCCACCTCGATCATTGCAGTCGGCACGGGCGTGAAGATCTACAACTGGCTCTTCACCATGTATGGCGGACGCATCCGCTTCGACACGCCGATGCTGTGGGCCATCGGCTTCATCACCACCTTCACCGTCGGCGGCATGACCGGCGTGCTGCTGGCCGTTCCGCCTGCCGATTTCATGCTGCACAACTCGATGTTCCTGGTCGCGCATTTCCACAATGTCATCATCGCGGGCGTGCTGTTTGGGGCTTTCGCAGGCTTCACCTATTGGTTCCCGAAGGCGTTCGGCTTCCGGCTGCATGAGGGCTGGGGCAAGGCAGCGTTCTGGTTCACGCTGCTGGGGTTCATTCTCGTCTTCCTGCCACTGTATATCGTCGGCCTGCAGGGCATGACGCGCCGCCTTCAGCACATCGAAATCGACCCTTGGGTGCCTTGGCTGATCGTTGCGGCCTGCGGTATTCTTGTGATGATCCTTGGAGCGGCCTGTCAGATCACACAGCTTGTTGTATCGATCAGGCACCGTGATGAGTTGCGCGACAAAACCGGCGATCCATGGGACGGCCGCTCGCTGGAGTGGTCCACATCGTCTCCGCCGCCAAGCTTCAATTTTGCCAGACTTCCGCATGTGGGAGGCGAGGAAGCCTACTGGACCATGAAGCAGCGCAGGATCGAAATGCAAGATTCGGGCGAGGAGCCGGCCTATGAACCGATCGAGATGCCGAAGAACAGTCCTACCGGATTCGTCGCCGCCTTCTTCGCGACCCTCGTTGGATTCGCGCTCATATGGCACATCTGGTGGCTAGCCATTGTCGGTCTTGTCGGCGCCTACGCCACCTTCGTGGTCTTTGCCTGGCGTGACGTCGCCGAATATGAGGTGTCCGCCGAAGAGCTCGAGCGCATTGAACGCGCCGGTCAGCCTGCTTGGTCTAAGCACGGGGAGGAACTCGCATGAGCGCGGTTTCGGGAGCGCTGCCAGGCGCCATTTCGCCTGGCAGGCCAGATCCACATCGGCTCGGCCACGGCTCCGGCCATAGTCATGGTGCGACGGGGCACGGCGAAGGTGGACCGGCTTCGAAATTCGTGACCGTCGCCTACGGCTTCTGGATTTTCCTGCTGTCCGACATCATCATGTTCTCGGCCTTCTTCGCGGCCTACGCCGTGCTGGCGAAGGAGATCGCCGGGGGCCCGTCCGGCCGCGATCTGTTCGAGCTCCCCAGGGTCGCGATCCAGACCGGGCTGCTTCTCACCTCCAGCTTCACTTGCGGTCTGGGAAGTCTTGCCAGCCACCGGCGCGATATGGTCTGGACACAGATCTGGCTGCTTGGGACAGGGATCCTGGGCGCCGCATTTCTTGTCCTCGAGGTGCAGGAATTCGCCGGAATGATCGAGGAAGGTGCCGGTCCTTCGCGCAGCGCCTTCCTTTCTGCCTTCTTTGCGCTGGTTGGATGCCATGGCCTGCACGTGGGAATGGGCCTGCTCTGGCTGGGCACGATGATCGCGCAGCTTTGGGTGAAGGGTTTTCGCGCCGACATCTTGCGTCGCCTTCAGTGTTTCAACCTGTTCTGGCATGCGCTGGACATCATCTGGATCGCGATCTTCACTCTCGTGTATCTTCTGGGAGCCAGCGCATGAGCGATCGTGACCACCGCCCCGAAGAATTCGCCGACCTTGACGATTCCGCGCCTGGCGAAGAGCGCATCAACGAGCAGGAGGTGGCCGGCGGCCTGCTGGGCTACGTGACAGGGTTTGGCCTGGCCATCCTGCTGACCATCGCCTCTTTCGTCGCGGCGCAGAGCGGTCTCATCTACCAGCCGGCGATCATCTCCGCGCTCGTTGTGCTCGCCATTGCGCAGATGGGCGTGCACCTCGTCTTTTTCATTCATCTCACCACAGGCCCGGACAACACGAACAACGTCCTGGCGCTGGCCTTCGGCGTATTCATTGTCGTGCTTGTCGTGCTCGGTTCCGTCTGGATCATGACGCACCTCAATCACAACATGATGCCGATGAACGGAATCCAAATGCAGTAGTGCAGCAAACGAGAACTGGGCTATCTGCCTTCTCCGTCTGGGCGCCTGGCTATCTCCAAAGGTTCGGGGCGCCGATACATCCTCGCGAATTTGTGGCTCGTCGAATGCTGAGCAACAGAAGCATGAACGGCTTCAAATCTATCTATTTCTTCTCAAACTATTCCGCGGCCAATGCCGTGATCTCGCGACGGAAGGGCAGTGCGTCGCCAATATCGGCTTCATCCAGCTCGCGAGCAAAGCGGTGCCCCGCATAAGTTGCCCACGCGATCGGCCCCGGCGCCTCGGCATCGCCGATGACCTTGATCGAGCGAATGCCGTTATCGGCCCATTCGTCCCTCCGCGCCTTCAAGCCCTGCCAGACGCCATCGTCCTGTTGGCGCGACGTCACCAGCACCACAGCGTCTGCGGCGATGTCACGTCGGTTGCCAGTATATGCACAGGCGGTGGCAACACCTCCCGGCACAATGCGCGTCACGATCCGGTTCAACACGATCTCAACGCCGAGGTCAGCCAGCCGGCGATGGATGGCGCCCTGCTCCAGCGTGTTGCGGGTCCAGTCGGATACATAGGCGGATGGCGTCACCAGCGTCACCTTCGCGCCCTGGCGCGCCATAAGCTCCGCCAGAACGCCACCCATGTAGTAGTGGTCGTCGTCGAACAGCACGACATTGCCGGTCGGCACATTGCCGCCCATCAGATCGTCCGGCGTGTAGACCGGCATGGCCGGATCGATCGGCATCGGCACGACATGCGCGCGCGCCACGCCGTCGCTGCGCCATGTCGAGCCGGTGGCGATGGCAACGTTTTGAAAGCCGAAGGCCAATATGTCCTCGGCAGACAACCGGCTTTCGAAATAGACGTCGACATTCGACATTTGGCTGAGCTGATACTGGCGATAGTCACGCACGCGGCCCCATGCGGAGAGGCCAGGCAAGCGGCACTCGCGCGCCACGCGGCCGCCGAGTTCGGTGCCGGCTTCGGCAACGGCCACCTGATAGCCACGCAGGCCGAGTGCGCGAGCGGCCTCCAGCCCGGCAGGGCCGGCGCCGACGATCAGCACGCTCTCGCTGTCGCCCTTGGCCTGCATGCGCTCCGGATGCCAGCCCTTACGCCACTCCTCCATGAACGTTGGATTTTGCGTGCACCGCGAGATGGACATCGTCATGTCGCCGGTAATGCAGATGTTGCAGCCGATGCATTCGCGAATATCCTCGATCCGCCCCTCCTCCACCTTCTTCGGCAGGAAGGGATCGGCAATCGATGGCCGCGCGCAGCCGATGAAATCAAGCGTGCCGGACCTGATCATCTTCACCATCACATCGGGCGACGTGAAGCGACCGACACCGACGACCGGCTTCGAGGTCAGCTTCTTGATGCCGGACACGAGGCTCTCCTGCGCGGCCTCCTCCTTGAACCGCGACGGCCCGGAGCAGTCCTCCCAGGCGCCATGAGCCAGATCCCAGAGATCGGGCAGGTCGGCGTGCATCTCGATCATGTCACGCACTTCGGAATTGGCGAAGCCAAGCTCGCCGATCATCTCGTCCAGCGACAGCCGCAGCGTCAGGCCGCAGGTGTCGCCGATGGCATCCCGGCCCTCTTCGATCAGCTCACGCATCAGCCGCGAGCGGTTTTCCAGCGAGCCGCCATATTCGTCGCTGCGCTGGTTGGTGGCGGTAGACAGGAAGTGCTGGATGATGCCGAAGCCATGCGCGCCGTAGAGACAAACCAGGTCGAAGCCCGCCCGCCTGGCACGCTTGAAGGCATTGCGGTGCCAGCGGCGCAGGTCGCGGATATCTTGCTTGTCCATGGCGCGCGCCTGAACCGGATCGTTGGTGAAGGTCCGGATGGGCAGGGCCGACGGTCCGCGTGGCACTTCCTTGGTGTAGAGGTTCGGGCCGTTGATGCCTGAATAGGCCAGCTGGATGCCGGCCAGCGCGCCATGCTGATGCATGGCGCTGGCCATCTTGGCCAGTGCTGGGATATCGGCGTCGTCCCACAGCCTGAGCTCGATGAAGGGCGTGATCTCCGAGGTATGGTGCATCTCGGTCTGCTCGGTGAAGATGACGCCCCAGCCGCCTTCCGACTTGATGCGGCGCATCTCGGCGGCGGCGGAAGGATCGCGGTAGCCGCCGCCATTGCAATGCGGAACCTGATAGAAGCGGTTCTTGGCGGTCACTGGACCGATCTTCATGGGCTCGAACAGAATGTCGTAGCGTGGATCGCGCATGGAACTTTCCTCGAGCCGTGGCGCAAGCCGGTCTGCCAAGCGCCATTGGGTTGATGCCGAGAGACTACTCATAAGTTGAGGCAGGCGCCGGAAAACTACAGATTTCTTCCGTGCCGATTAGGACCCGCCTAATCGGCACGGCCTGGATTAGCATCCGGTGAATCCCGGCTGAGCCAAATGCGACTTCAAGGCCGTGGCCACGCGATGCTAGATAGCTCGCACGGGCAACGAGATTTAGACGCATGGACAGCATCCGGATCCTTGAAAAGCTGATCGCATTCCCGACGGTGAGCCGTGACCCGAATCTCGACCTCATCGGCTACGTAGCGGACCTGCTGGACGCACATGGCATTGCCTGCCAGATCATTCAAAGCGGGGATGGCCATAAAGCCAACCTCTTTGCCACCATCGGACCGGCCGGGACTTCCGGCATCATGCTGTCCGGCCACACCGACGTCGTTCCCATCGACGGCCAGAACTGGACGCTGCCGCCCTTCGAGATGAGCGAGCGCGACGGCAAGCTTTACGGACGCGGGGCGGCCGACATGAAGGGCTTCGTCGCCTGCGCGCTCGCTGCATGTGTCACGGCTTCGAAAATGACACTGCAGACCCCGTTGCACCTGGCACTCTCCTACGACGAGGAGATCGGCTGCATCGGCGTGCGCAGCCTGATCGACATGCTGCGAGGAGCCCCGCAACGGCCGTTGCTATGCATCGTCGGCGAGCCGACCGGCATGAAGGTGGCGACGGGTCACAAGGGCAAGCTTGCCGCACGCGCCATCTGCAAGGGACGCGAAGGCCATTCGGCGCTGGCTCCACTGGCGCTCAACGCCATCCATCTCGGCTGCGACTTCGTCGCCGCCTTGCGCCGGGAGCAGGACCGGCTGGCGCGTGATGGCGCCCGCGATGGCGACTACGACATTCCCTACACAACCGTCCACGTCGGCAAGATGAACGCCGGCGTGGCGCTGAACATCGTGCCGAACCTCTGTCAGATCGACTTCGAGATCCGCAATATTGCAGCCGACAACCCTCAGGAGATCCTCGACGGTCTGCGCGCGGAGGCAGCGCGCATTGCCGTCGAAGCTTCGGCCATCGCGCCCGAGGCGGCGATCGACATCGACATCACCAACACCTATCCCGGCCTGGATACGGCGCTCAGTTCGCAAGCCGTCGCTTTCGTCAAATCGCTGACCGGCGCCAACGACACCATCAAGGTTGCCTTCGGCACGGAAGGTGGCCTGTTCAGCAGCGATCTCGGCACGCCGACGGTCGTATGCGGACCGGGGTCGATGGCGCAAGGGCACAAGCCGGACGAATTCGTCAGCGTCGAGCAGATGCGCCGCTGCGACAACATGCTGGACGAATTGCTGCGGCGGCTTGCCGACGACCAACTTCGAGCTTAGCAACAGAGCAGTTCGGATTTGATTGGGTAGCTGATCTAGCCAATCGACTGGTGTTCCACCGCCCGCCCGGCGCCGAATACGCCTTGCTCAACCACAAAATGCCGGCAGTGATCGATGAACGCCTGGACGGTTTGCGTGCGATGTTCGGAGTTGGGCAAGGCGACGCCCATGGTCAGAGGTCGCAGGTCACCATCCAGCGGCACAAAGACAAGTGGCTTGCCGTCCGGCGCCAGGGTGTTGAGCGGCCGCATATTGGCGATGCCGTAGCCGAAGCCATTGGCCACCATGGTGCGCATAACCGCAATGTCGCCTGTGCGCTCGGCGATGTTCGGTCGGATTCCCCGCTGGTGGAACGCCGACAGGAAATATTCGCGACTGAAAGGCAGGTCGAGCAACACCATCGGCTCGTCGGCCAATTCTTCCGTCGTGATCGACGCCTTTCCCGCAAAGCGGTGCCCCGCTGGCAGCATGACATAGGCCGGCACCAGGATCAGCGGCTCGAAGGTCATGTCCTGCGACAGTTCGAGATCGTATGTCAGGGCAAGGTCGATTTCGCCGCGCTGCAGCATCTCGAGCAGCTGCCCTTGATTGCGCTCGAACTGCCGCACACGCACATCAGGATAGGCGCGCTCGAACTTCATGCGCAGAGCCGGCAGAACGATCTGCGCGAACGTCAGCAAGCATCCTACTGCCAGCGGGCCGCGCACCTTTTCTGCAATGTCGCCAGCGACGTCATGCAAGGCGTCGGCGTCGTTGAGCAGGCGGGCGGCTTCCTTCAGGAAGACGCGACCGCCGGCGGTGAGCGACAGGCCGTGCGAATGCTTGCGAACAAAAAGCTGGACGCCGAACTCAGTTTCCAGCTGCGCGATGGAGGCCGAAATCGATGGCGGCGACACGTTGACCTGTTCGGCCGCCTTCGCAATGGAGCCCGCCTCGCCAACGGCGACGAAATATTCCAACTGTCTGAGCGTAAAGCGTAGCGGCATGGCTGGCTATGTTGCCGGTTTAGGTGCTTCGATCAAGCCTTTGCCATCCATCAGTATTTGATCCACGTCGTCTTGAGCGCGGTGTACTTGTCGAGCGCATGCAGCGACAGGTCGCGGCCGAAGCCGGATTGCTTGAAGCCACCGAACGGCGTCATCGGGCTCAGCGCATCGACCGTGTTGACGGAAACCGTGCCGGCATGGAGCCGGCCGGCGATGCGGTGTGCACGCGACATGCTGTCGGTCCACAGCGATGCGGCCAGCCCGTATGGACTGTCATTGGCCATACGGATCGCCTCCGCCTCGTCGTCGAAGGCGATGACAGAAAGCACCGGCCCGAATATCTCGTCCCGCGCAATCGGATCGGTATGCGCGACATCGTCGAAGATGGTGGGCTGGATAAAGCTGCCGCGCCCGTTGACCGTGACCAGATCGCCGCCCGCAACCAAGCGCGCGGTTTTCTTGCCGGCCTCGACAAACCGCATGACATTGGCCGCGTGACGGGCATCGACCATTGCGCCCATTTTCGAAGCCGGATCGAGTGGATCGCCGGGCTGCGTGGCCGCCGCGCGCTGCACGAGCCTTTCCACAAGAGCGTCCTTGATGCCGCGCTGCACGAGCAACCGTGAATTGGCGGAGCAGACTTCGCCCTGGTTGAAGAAGATACCAAAGGCCGCCATATCGGCCGCTGCGTCGAGGTCGCTGCAATCGGCAAAGACGAGGTTGGGGCTCTTGCCGCCGGTTTCCAGCCAGACCTGCTTCATGTTCGACTGACCGGAGTACTGCAGGAACATCTTGCCCACGGCAGTCGAGCCGGTGAAGGCAAGGCAATCCACATCCATGTGGCGGCCAAGCGCCTGGCCGGCGGTTTCGCCAAGGCCGGGCACCACGTTGAGCACGCCAGCCGGCAGGCCCGCTTCAACAGCCAGTTCCGCCAGCCGCAGGGCCGACAAGGGCGACTGCTCGGCCGGTTTCAGCACGACCGAATTGCCCGCCGCCAGCGCCGGCGCGCACTTCCAGGTCGCCATGTCGAGTGGAAAATTCCACGGCACCACTGCGCCGATCACGCCAAGCGGCTCGCGCCGCACCAACACCAGATCGCCTTCACCGGTCGGCGCCACTTCGTCATAGATCTTGTCTATGGCCTCGCCATACCATTGGAAGATCGCTGCCGAGCCGGGAACGTCGACCGAGGCCGCATCCTTGACGAGTTTGCCCATGTCGAGCGATTCAAGCAGGGCCAGTTCATGCAGGTTTTCGCGCAGCAATTGCGCCAGCCGCAACAACACCTCCTTGCGGTGCGCCGGACTGGTCCGTGACCAGACGCCGGCGTTGAAGCTGCGCCGGGCCGCGGCAACAGCCAGATCGATGTCTTCTTCGCCACAGGACGCCACTTCGGCCAAGACTTCGCCGGTTGCCGGATTGACGCTGGCGAAGGTTCGGCCAGAACGCGCCACAACCGCCTTGCCGTCGATGAACGCCTTGTCGCAAAAACGGATCGCGGATGCTTTGCCGATCCAGTCCTTGTGGCTGAGTTCGCTCATCGCAGATGTTCCGTGGCTGTCTCTTGACTATTCATCGCCGGGCACGCCGTAGCTCGGCGCATCGGATGGATTTATCGCGCGGGTCACATAGGCATCGAGCTGTGGCTTGTAGAGTTCCCACAGCGTCGCCAGTTGCTCGATCGGGCAGTCGTCGGTCCAGTCGCAGCGCAGGTCGGCGACCGGCCACGCAACCTCGCGCACCAGCTTCATTCCGGCGGAATGGATCGGGCCTGCCTCGCCACCTGCTTTCAGCGCGGCGCGCATGGTCGCGATGAGGCGGTCGCCCAGATGCCCTTCCGACACCAGAAAGGCCTCGACCATGGCTTGCGGCACTCCGTCATGGGCCAGCATGTTTCCGCCGCAAGCAACATTTTCCGCGCGCGCTTCCGCCCAGATGCCAAGCGCCCTGGGGCCTGAATGAATTGCGGTCGTCCCAGTGGCATCGACAGCCAGCACCTGCCGGTATTCGCTATAGGCGCCGGTGCGCTTCAATATGGCGACCGCCTCGGCCGCCGAAGCGCCGCGCGCCAGCAGTTCGAGGCCTCGCAGACCAAGCGTCGGATCGGTGACGTTCTGGCTTGCAATGGCGCCGACACCTGCCTGCGCGTAGGCGCAGCGCGCTGCTACCGCCGGCGACGAGGATGACACCGCGACCCCGAACATGCCGGTGCGGCTGCACCGCGCGACAATGGAGTATGTCATCGCCGTTAATCCGGGATGATCGAAGTGCGATCATCCGGAATGACGGCGGTGCCGTCGATCTCGACCAGCCAGTCCGGCCGCGCCAGGGCCTGCACGACAAGGCCGGTTGAGACGGGATGCACGCCTTTGATGTATTCGCCCATGGTGCGGTAGACCGCCTCGCGATGGCGCACGTCGGTGATGTAGACCACCACCTTGACCAGGTGTTCCATGGTGCCGCCGCACTCCTCGATCAGTTGGCGAATGTTCTGCATGACCTTGTGCGTCTGCTCGACGGGATCGTGGCTATCGATGTTCTTGGCCGTGTCGAGGTCCTGCGGACACTGGCCACGCAGATAGACGGTTCTGCCGCCCCGCGTAACAACCGCCTGACACAGATCGTTGTCGAGTTTTTGCTCGGGATAGGTGTCTTTCGTGTTGAACTTGCGAATTCGGGTATGCGCCATCTTGGTCTCCGTCAGATCAGGCTCGAGGTCAGGACATCCGTTTCAGTTGCCGTTGGCTACGCCACCTTGGTGTCGCGCTTCGCGGACGCATGGTAGGCTAGGTATTTGCGCTGCGTGGAAATATGGTCCGCCACATGCTGGGCGTCATGCCAGACGCCCCAGATGAAGCTGGATCCCCTGCGCGATTGCCACGGCAGGCCCAGGAAATAGATTCCGGGCTCGGTCGACACACCGCGCTGATGCCTCGGCTTGCCCTTTTCGTCGAACACATCGACTTTCAGCCAGTTGTAATCGACGGTGAATCCCGTTGCCCAGATGATCGAACCTATTCCTGCTTCTGCCAAGTTGAGATCGAGAATCGGATCGGTCACGCATTGCGGGTCCGACCCGATCTTGCGGGCCTCGGGCTCTTCGGGAAGGTCAAGGCCGTTTCGGGCAACATAGGCGTCGGCCTCGTCCAGCACCGACATATAGTTCGCATCGCCGCGAGCGATATTCCTGGCCAGATCGGGCGCGAAGGTCATGATACCGTCCCTGTACAATTCCGTCCGGCCAACCAGCGTCATCCCTTGCGCGGCAAGGCGCCGGAAGTCGATCGTTTGGCCGCCACGCGCACCGCTCACCGCGATGGTGACATGTTCCGTGCCGGGCGCCGGCGCCTGGGCGTCCCACTTGCCCAAAACCCCCAGCCACCAGCAGAAGTCACGCTCGCGATAGGCCCGCGGCGGGCGATCATGCGGCCCGACCGAGAGGTAGACGCGCCTTCCCGCACACAAGAGTTCGTCCGCGATCTGCACCCCCGAGGATCCCGAACCGACCACCAGCACCGCACCGTCGGGCAGTTGGCCGGGATTACGATAGGCGCTGGAATGGATCTGCATGAGCCCGGCATCTGCGGGAACGATGGCCGGGACAACGGGATGTTGGAAAGCGCCGGTGGCGGCAACCAAATTGCTGGCCTCGATCACGCCATCCGAGGTTTCGACCTGGAAACCGGGGCGGCCGACGAGCCTGCGGACTTTTTTTACCTCCACGCCGCAGCGGATAGGGGCTGCGATCATTTCCGCGTAAGCGGCAAAATAGTCCGCAACCTTCTCCTTCGGGACAAAGGCATCGGGATGGGTATCAGGAAACTCCATGCCCGGAAAACGATCGTGCCAAGCGGGACCATTGGCAACCAAGGAGTCCCATCTTTCGGAGCGCCAGCGTTCGGCGATGCGGCGGCGCTCGAGGACGAGATGAGGCACGCCGCACTTGCTCAGATGCTCGCTCATAGCCAATCCCGCCTGGCCGCCGCCAACAACGAGCGTGTCTACTTTTTCAACTGACATTTCAGCGGCCCTTTCTGGCTCTCCCCGAGAATTTCTGCGGATGCGACGGAGGTCTGATCGTTGGTTTACTGGAGGGACCGGGCAGCGAAAATTACGATTTCATGTGGCACTGGTTAGCTTGTCCCTAAATGCCGGGAAGCATGGCCGAAGATGTGGACCGCAGGGCACGGATCATCGCCATTGAGACGGACGAAAGGACGGCGGGATTCAGAGATAAAGGCTTCTGGCCGCCTTGGACGAGAGCAGCTCCTTTGCCGGTCCTTCCTGGGCGACTTTGCCCTTGACCAGGACATAGCCGCGATCGGCGATGCCCAGCCCCATTTCCGCGTTCTGTTCGATCAACAGGATGGTCGTGCCGCGGCGATGGATCTCCCGGGTGATCTCGAAATACTCGCCGATGAGCTTGGGCGACAAGCCGAGCGACGGTTCGTCCATGATCACCAGCCTGGGTTCGCCGATCAGCGCGCGCGCCAGCGCGACCATCGCCTGTTCGCCGCCGGACAGAGTGCCGGCCACCTGGCGCAAACGCTCCTGGATGCGCGGAAACAGGTTACCCATTTTGTCCAGTTGCGCCTCGAAATTGGACCCCCGGCCGGACACCGCGTCGTAGCCCAGACGCAGGTTCTCGATCACGCTCAGGCTGGGAAACAGCCGGCGCCCTTCCGGAACAAGGCCGACACCGAGCGACGCCAGGTTTTCCGTCCCAAGCGTCGCCATGTCCCTGCCCATCACCTCGACCTTGCCGCGCTGGGCGCGCACAACGCCGCACACGGTCATGAAGGTTGTCGTCTTGCCGGCGCCGTTCGGCCCGAGCAGGCAGACCAGTTCGCCGGGATGCACGCTCATCGCCACGCCGCGCAGCATCGGCACCGCCCCGTAGCTGGTATCGACACCCTTCAGCTCAAGCATGGGCGACCGCCTTCCCGAGATAGGCCTCCTGGACGCGCGGATCGGCGCGCACCGCCGCAAAGTCGCCTTCGGCGATCTTGCTGCCATAGTCGATACAGGTGACGTGCTGCGGGAAAGCCTCGACCACCCGCATGTCGTGCTCGATCAGGATCACCGACAGCTCGGGGTTTTCCGCGCGCAACCGCACGATGTCGGCCACCAATGCGTCGGTTTCCGTATCGTCCATGCCGACCGACGGCTCGTCGAGCAGCAAAAGCTTGGGCTGCGAGGCCAGCGCGCGGGCGATCTCCAGCCGGCGCCGGTCGGCCTGCGCTAGCGTTCCCGCTGGCCGATAACGCTGTTCGAACAGACCGCCGGATCCGAGCTTGAGCAGGATTTCGGCCTTTTCCACGCAGGCCGCCATCTCGCGGCGCGACGCGCCCGGCCGGAACAGCGCATCCAGCACGCCGGTCTTCGTGCGGGTGTGCATCCCGATGATGACGTTGTCGAGGACGCTGAGGTCCGAGAACAGCCGCGACGACTGAAATGTGCGGGCGATGCCACGATCGACGACTTCATAGGACGGGCGGCTGGTGATCTCGGCGCCGTTGAACGTCACCCGGCCGGAGGTCGGCCGGTAGACGCCAGTCACGACGTTGAACAGCGTCGACTTGCCGGCGCCATTCGGGCCGATGACGGCGAGCACCGCGCCCTTGTCGATCGAAAGGCTGACATCGTTGAGCGCGACCAACCCGCCGAAGCGCATCGTCAAATTCTCGACTTTGAGAAGCGCGCTCACAGATCGCCCCCGTATCGCCGCATGCGTTGCGGGAACAACCCCTGCGGCCGGATCATCAGGAAGCCGATGATGACGACGCCGAAGAACAGCAGGCGGTAGTCGGCGAAGGCGCGCAGTTTCTCGGGCAGGATGGTCAGCATGAACGCACCGACGATGACGCCGAAAATGTTGTCCATGCCGCCGACGATGACCATGGTCATGATGGTGACGGAGACGAGGAAGGTGAAATTGTCGGGGGAAATGTAGGACACGTAGAAGGCGTAGATCGTGCCGGCAAAGGCGGCCAGGAAGGCATCGACCGCGAACGCCAACACCTTGAACCACGCCACATTGATGCCTTGCGCCTTGGCGGCGATCTCGTCGGCGCGCAGTGCGTTCCAGGCCAGCCCGATGCGCGAGCCATGCAACCGATGCGCCGTGACGATGGCGACGACGACCAGCGCCGCCGCCAGATAATAGAAGTTCGCCTGGCTCGGCAGCTTCCAACCGAAGATCACCAGCGGGTCGGCGAAGGAATGCCCGAACAGGCTGGGCGCAGGAATGCCGACCAGTCCGTTGGGCCCGCCGGTCCAGCTGAAGTTGTTCAGCAACTGCTGGACCACGACGCCAAAGGCGATGGTGACCAGCGCCAGATAGGTGTCACGCGTGCGCATCGAAGGAATGCCGATGATGAAACCGAACAGTGTTGCAGCCAGCGCCGCGACCGGCAGTGTCAGCCAGAAACTGATACCGAAGTTGATCGCCAGCAACGCCGACACATAGGCCCCGATGCCGTAGGAAGCGCCGGTGGCGAAGTTCGGAATGTTGGCACTGCCGAGCTGGAAATTGAGCGCCAGCGCGAGCACGGCATAGAGCTGGGCGACAATCAGCAGATGCAGCATATAGGTATTCGAGCCGACGACGAATGGAAAAGCCACAACGATGACCGCCGCGGTAGCCATCGCCACAAGGGGAGCACGGGCAAAGCTGGCCAACGCGTAGTCGCCGATCCACGGCAGCCTCTCCAACAGGTAGAAGCCGAAGCCGAGCAAAGCCAGCAGGCCGACCACCTGCCAGCCGCCGTCAACCTTCAAAATGAGGTAGAGAAACGCTGCCCCGCAAAGTTGCGAGGCGATGGCGAAGACTGCGGCCGCCACCTTGCCCGGCGCAGCAAGTGAAGCGCTACCCTGCATGCTAGACTTTCTCCATGACGGTGCGCCCAAGCAGGCCGGCCGGGCGGAAGATGAGCACGGCGATGACGAGCAGGAAGACGAACACCAATCGATAGGAAGCACCATCGGGCACAAATGTCTGCGCAAGCACCTCGATGCCAGCGATGATCAGTCCGCCCAGTATGGCGCCCGGCATCGAGCCGAGGCCGCCGATTACCGCAGCGGAAAAGCCGAGCAGGCCGGCCATGACACCGAAGTCGAACCGTGTCACGCCGGCATAGCTCGCGAACAAAAGGCCGGCAGTGGCGCCGATCGCTGAGGCGATGAAGAAAGTTGCACGAAAGACGCGTGCATCACGGATGCCCATCATCCGCGCCACGATCCGGTCCTCCGAGGCCGCCCGGATGCGCAGGCCGAGCGGGGTCAAGCGCAGGAAGACGAACAGCATGACCACCAACGCGACGGTCAGCACAACCACGAGCAGCGCGAACCAGCTGATGGCAACGCCGGAGACTTCGAAAGCCATGCCCGACACCAGGCGCGGGAAGGCATGCGGGTTTGATCCCTGTGGATAGAGATGACGGATCAGTTCGCGGATGACGATACCCAGTGCCACCGTCGCCACCAGCGCCATCATGGCAGGGGCGTCGCGAAAGCGCCTGATAACCAGCTTGTCCAGCAAGACGCCTATCAATCCGACGGCGAACATGGCTGCCGGAACCGAAATCACCAGCCAAGCGGGGCTCGAGGCCCCAACTGCCGTCGCTAACGCCTGGGCGAGCGCCAGCGAGATGAACGGCGCCGTCGTTGCGACGTCGCCGTGAGAGAAATGAATGACGTTGAGGACACCGAAGATCAGGCTGAATCCTATAGCCAGCAAGGCATAGATGCAGCCAAGGGTTATCCAGTTCACCAGCTGCTGGACAAGCAGTTCCGTCATCGTGCTCGCCTCCATCGGGAGCAGACGGGTATCAACCGCCATGCCGTGCGGACAGAACGAATCTCCGAACTCACGAGTCACAATTTCCGAATTTCATCACCGAATACGCGCCAATACACTGATGATCAGCCGACGATCACGATCGGCCGGGTCGCTACGACGGCGGCAGATAATTCTATTGAGGTGGAACCATGCAAAACAGGCGCAGCGCGCTTATCCGCGTATCGTCAATTCTGGCTGGGTCTCTGTTCGCCATTGCACTGGGCGCCGCCCAGGCTCAGGCCGACCAGATCAAACTCGGCTTCATTGGACCGCTCTCCGGCGGAAACGCCCAGCAGGGTCTGGGCGCCCGCAACGGTTTCCTGCTCGCGATCGAGCAAGCCAATGCCAGCGGTTATCCGCACCAGGTGGAAGGCATCGTCCTCGATGATGCCTCCGATCCGGCCGTCGGCGTTTCAGCGGCCCAAAAGCTGGTCAACGATCCGTCGGTGATTGCCGCGACCGGACATTGGAACAGCTCGGTCGCGCTGGCGACGATCCCGGTCTTCAATCGCGCGCAGATGCCGTTCATCATTTGGGGCGCGGTCAGCCCGAAGATCACCGAGCAGAATTTCGCGAACGTGACCCGCGTGACGCCAACGCTGGTCAACGAAAACAAGCCGCTGGCCGAAGCCATTGCCAAACAAGGCAAGGTCAAGAAGATCGCGATCATCTCCGACACGACCGACTACGGCGCGGCCAACACCAAGTGGTTCGGCGATTTCTTCAAGGCTGCTGGCGGAGAGATCGTCTCGTCGGACGCAGCCGCGGTCGGCACCACCGATTTCCGTGCCATGCTGACCACGGCGAAGGCGGCGGCGCCTGATGCTGTCTACTTCGGTGGCGTTGTCACCGAAGCAGCGCTTGTGCGCAGCCAGATGGCCGACCTTGGAATAGGCAGTCTGCCCATGTACGGAATTTCGGGCATATACGATCCGAAGTTCATCGAGATCGCAGCCGCAGCCGCCGAGGGCACGATTGCGGGAACCCCGGCCGTACAGTCGAACCCGAAGCTCGACGAATTCAGTAAGGCCTATGAAACCAAGGGCTACACCGATCCTGCCGGTTCCTACGCCAAATATGCCTATGAGGCCACGCAGATGCTGCTCGATGTCATCAAGGAAAAGGGCATCGACGACAAGGAGGCCCTGAGCAAAGCCATTCGTGACATCCATCACAACGGCATTCTGGGAGAAGTCTCGTTCGACGCGAACGGACAAACAAACATGGCCATCGACGTCGACATGTTCGTCGTCCGCAACGGCAAATGGGAGAAGATGTAGCCTCTGATCGACGCCGCGCCCACCCTTGGTGGCGCGGCGTTGAAAATCCTTCATCGCCCGAGCTCGCAAAGACTTACCGGAGCGCCCAGACCATGAATGACGAGGCCTGCCTGCGCGCACCTCGAAAGGCTGTCGAGATCAAGGGCGTGTCCAAGGTATTCGGCACCTATCAGGCGTTGAAGCCCGTTTCCTTCGACATCTACGACAATGAGTTCTTTACGCTGCTTGGCCCGAGCGGCTGCGGCAAGACCACGCTGTTGCGCATGATCGCCGGCTTCGAGCAGCCAACGACGGGGCAAATTTTCCTGCACGGATCAAATATACAGGGACTGCCGCCGCATAAGCGGCGGGTCAACACCGTGTTCCAGAGCTACGCCCTGTTTCCGCACATGAGCGTTGAACAGAACATCGGCTTCGGGCTTGAAAACCTGGGTTGGTCAAAGGACCGCCGCGATGCGCGCGTCGCTGACATGCTTCGTCTGGTCCATATGGAGGCATTTGCCGGGCGCAAGCCGCAGCAATTGTCGGGCGGCCAGCGCCAGCGCGTCGCGCTCGCCCGCGCATTGGCGCCCGAACCGGAAGTCCTTTTGCTCGACGAACCCCTCTCGGCACTCGACCTGAAGCTACGCCAGGCTATGCGCGACGAGCTGCGCATCCTGCAGCGCAAGACCGGTATCACCTTCGTCTTCGTCACCCATGACCAGGAAGAAGCTCTCGACCTGTCGGATCGCATCTGCGTTCTCGGCGATGGCGAAATCCAGCAGCTTGGCACGCCTGCCGCGATCTACGAGGAGCCGTCAAACCGCTTCGTCGCCGACTTCATCGGCGAGACCAATTTCCTCGACGCCGAGGTGATTGCCGTCGACGGCGAGCAGGCGACCGTGACAACGCAGCTCGGCATGACCTTGACGGCTTCTCACAAGAAAGCAGTCGCCGGCCAGAAGGCCTTCATGTCGATACGCCCGGAGAAAATCAGCCTGCCTGCCCAGGACAACCCGATAGCTGTCGATGGCACGATCATGGGCACCAATTATCTCGGCGGCTACACATACTATCTCGTTGAAACGGGCGGCATCAGGCTGCGCATTTCCAAGCGCAACAGTGTCAGCCGCGGCCAGATGTTCGAGATCGGGCAGTCGGTGAAAGTCGGCTTTGCCGCCGAATCCGTGCGGATCCTCGGTGCATGACGCGGCATATCAAGAGCCCGGGCTGGAACGTGCTGGGGCTTTTGCCGACGCATCTGATCATGTTCCTCACATTGATCATACCGGTCGGCATCATCGTTCTCGTCTCGTTCTCTACCCGTGGACCGTATGGTGGTTTCGAATATGTTTTCACCACCGCACCCTACAAGCAGATACTGTTCAATGAAGGCTGGGCGGGCGAGCTCGAATTTAATCCACAATATCTGATCGTCGTTGCGAGAACTCTCCTGCTTTCGGCCGGGACGACGCTGATCTGCTTGGTCCTCAGCTTCCCGGTCGCCCATTTCATCTCGTTGCAAAAGCCGTCGCTCAAGGTCGCTCTGATCTATCTCGTAACCTTGCCGTTCTGGGTCTCGATGATCGTGCGCGTCTACTCCTGGATCATCATTCTCGGCAATGAAGGCGTGATCGAAAAGACGTTGCGCGCGCTCGGGTTGATCGATGATATGGACAGTTTGCTGTTCGGTGACACCGCCATGCTGATCGGCCTCGTTTACAGCTACATCCCGCTGATGATTTTGCCGATTTTCGCCTCCATCGAGAAACTCGACCCGGCGCTTATCGAGGCATCGCACGATCTTTACGGAAGCCGCCTCATCACGCTACACCGTGTCATCCTGCCTCTCTGTCAGCCGGGAATGCTGGCTGGCGCTATTCTGGTCTTCGTTCCGTGCCTCGGCGCAGTGCTGGAGCCGACGCTGCTCGGCGGCGGCAAGTCGATGATGATGGGAAATCTGATCCAACTGCAATTCGGCGCGGCGCGCAATTGGCCGTTGGGCGCTGCCATATCCATCGTTCTGATGACGGCAGTTCTGATATTCCTTGTTGCCAGAGGATTGCGGGCCGTACGGAGGGAAACGACGGAGCTCGCACTATGACAAACGGTTCCGATGTCAGGCGCTACCCCGGTTTCGGGCTCTTCAGCCTGCTTTTCTTCGTCTATCTCTATCTGCCCATATCGGTGGTGGTATTCTACTCGTTCAACGCCAATCGCATCGTTTCCAATTGGGGCGGTTTTTCGCTTCATTGGTATACGGCGGCGCTATCCAACTCAGCGCTGGTTTCCGCCGTGAAGGTGTCACTCATCGTCGCCGTCATCGCTACCACGATCTCGACAATCGTGGCTCTAATGGCCGCATTGGTAATCGTGCGCGGAAGGGACGTTCGTTTCCGCGGCCTTTCCGAGACAGTCGTCAATCTGCCTCTGCTGCTGCCGGAAATTGTCGTTGCCGTTGCCACGCTGATCCTGTTTTCCCAGATCGGCCTCGCGAATGGCATCGTAAAGCTGATCATCGCGCATACGACTTTCTGCATCCCGTTCGCATTCCTGCCCATACGTGCCCGCCTGCAGGGCATGGATGCTGATCTGGAAGAAGCCGCGCGCGATCTTTACGCGTCGGCATGGATCGCTTTCCGACGCGTAACTCTGCCGCTCATTCTACCGGGAGTGCTCAGCGGCGCGATGCTTGCGTTCGTCATCTCGATGGACGATTTCATCACCAGCAATCTCTTGAATTCCGGCGGCGCGACCACTCTGCCCGTTTACGTCTTCTCGCTGATCAAGCAAGGCGTGTCGCCGCAGCTCAACGCAATATCGACATTGATAATGCTGGCCTCTATCGCGCTGGCGACGGTCGCTTTTCTGCTGCAGCGGCAGAGATAGCGAAGCAAGTTTTTACCTAACCACCACATCGGCGAATTCAAATTTATTGCTGGCGCATGTGGGCTATCGTTGCCTTGGAGAACAAGAAATTAAGGGGAACGACATGTTCAAAAATCCGCGTGTCACATCACTCGTCGTCGCCAGCGCGCTAGGACTGGCCTTCAGCGTCTCGGCTCATGCTGAAGGCAAGCTTTCGATCTACGCTTGGGCCGACTCCATCGCTCCGGACGTCGTCGCAAAATTCGAAAAGGAAACGGGTATCGACGTCACCGTCGATGCATTCTCGTCTAATGAGGATCTGCTGACGAAGCTCCAGGCAGGCTCCTCCGGCTACGACATCGTGACGCCCTCGCAGCATTTCGTGAAGATCATGATCGACAGCGGACTGCTCGAGGACATTGGCGCCAGCTCCATGGCTGCCTACCAGCAAATCCTGCCGGAATGGCAGAAGCCATGGTGGGATCCGACCGGCAATCATTCGATCCCGCTTGCCTTCGGCAACGCCGGCTACACCGTCAACCGCGACGTCTACAAGGGTCCGGTCGATAGTTGGAAGACCTATTTTGAGCCGCCGGTCGAACTGCGAGGTAAAATCGCCAGCCTTGCGCAACCTGACGAAGTCGTTTCGGCTGCGCAGAACTATCTCGGCATCAAATATTGCAGCGAAGATCCTCAGGAAATGAAGCGCGTTCTGGATCTCTTGCAAGCGCAGAAGCCTTACGTCGCTGCCTACTCCAGCGACAATATTGAGAACCGGATCGGTGGCGGCGAGGTTGGCGCCCACTTCTGGTGGGACGGCAATACCATGCGCGTTCGCCGCAACGACAAGGCCAACGTTGAGTACGCGATGCCTAAGGAAGGCCTGGTCGGCTGGCTGGATTCCTATGTCGTGCCGAAGGGTGCGGCCAATATCGACAATGCCAAGAAGTTCATCGACTTTATGGCTGAGATCGACAACGCGACGGACGAGTATAATTATTACGGCCATTCCTCCCCGGTGAAGATCGACGAGACGAAAGCGCTCTACTCCAAGGAAAACGCTCCCGAGCTTTTCCCAACCGTTCCGGTGAAAATGGGCGAAGCGTGTTCGCCTGCAGCCCAGGAACTTGTCACGAAAGTCTGGACGCAACTCCTCCAGTAAGGTCGGCGGGCCGGTTACCAAGATTTCCGGCCCGTTCCATTTTCTTTGAAGGCGCGGTGAATGTCGGCCGATACTTATGATTATGTCGTGGTTGGCGCAGGTTCGGCAGGCTGCGTCCTCGCCAATCGCCTGAGCGCGAACCCATCCGTGCGGGTCTGCCTCGTCGAGGGCGGCGGAAGCGACAACAGCGTGCGGGTGAGAGTGCCGGCGGGAATCCTCTCGCTCTACGGCAATCCGAATTATGACTATTGCTTTGTCGGCGTGCCTCAGCCGCACCTCGATAACCGCAGGATTCCGGTCAATCGTGGCAAGGCGCTGGGCGGTTCGAGCTCGATCAACTCGATGGTCTATATCAGGGGCGCCGCCCAAGATTATGACGAGTGGTCGCGGCTCGGCTGCACAGGTTGGGCGTATAGCGACGTGCTTCCCGTCTTCAAGAAGCTCGAGCGCAATCTGCTTGGCCAAAACCCCCAGTACCACGGCACAAGCGGAGAGCTGCTGGTCGACAGCCCACGCGATCCGAACGTGCTTTCAAAGATGTTCGTCAAAGCCGGGAACAATTCAGGCCTCCCTGTCAACAACGATTTCAATGCCGAAAGCCAGTTCGGCCTCGGGATATACAATGTCACGCAAGATCGCGGTCAGCGCTTCAGCAGTTTCACCGCTTTCGTGCGCCCGGTGCTCGATCGCAAAAATCTCACCGTTCTGAGCGAATGCGAGGTTATCGACCTCAAAATAACGGAGGCGCGTGCAGCGGGCGTAAGGGTGCGGCACCGGGGCGAGCAGAAGACGCTATCTGCTAACCGCGAGATCGTGCTCTCGGCCGGCGCGATCAACTCACCGAAGATTTTGCTAGCTTCCGGGATCGGCCCGGCGGCCGAGCTCCGAGAGATCGGCATAGATCCGATCCTTAATCTGGCGGGAGTGGGCAAGAACCTGCAGGACCATGTGGACGGCATGATCACAGTCCGCTCCTCAAGCACCAAGACGCTGGGCCTGTCGCTGCTGAATCTCCCCCGCATGTTAGCAGCGCCTTTTCAGTATTTCGTCGGCCGAAAGGGCATGCTCAGCACGAACTATGTCGAGGCCGGCGGCTTTGCCAAGACGAAGTACGCAGATGGCATTCCCGACATTCAGTTCCACTTTGTGCCCGGCTATCGCAGCCATCGCGGCAGACTGCTGGAGTATGGGCATGGGTACGCAATTCACACCTGCGTCCTTAGGCCCAAAAGCGTTGGCGAACTCAAATTGTCCGGCCATGCATCGAGCCGGGATGTCTTGATCGATCACCGGTTCTTCTCCGACGAGGAGGACGCCAAGGTGCTGGTCGAAGGCATCAAGATTGCGCGTCAAATCTTTGCCGCACCCGAGTTCGACGAGATCAGAGGCAGGGAGATGCTGCCGGGCAAGGATGTGCGTAGCGACGACGAAATCCTGGCCTATCTGCGCGCCGAAGCGCTGACCGTTTATCACCCAGTGGGAACCTGCAAGATGGGGACGGATGCGATGGCTGTCGTCGATCCGGCAACGCTCAAGGTGCGCGGCATCGCAGGCTTGCGGGTCGCGGATGCGTCTGTCATGCCGAAGTTGATCGGCGGCAACACCAATGCGCCCAGTATGATGATCGGACAGAGAGCTTCAGACATGATCTTGGGCCAGTAAACGCCGCTTTTGGTCTCGGCGTTAGAAAATACACGCATCGGACTTGGCGCCTGCCGCGCCGCGCAGGTGCTAGCGTGCGCACAATGCGTGGTCCCCATGCTGAACGGCAAAGCTGCCGACAGTAGTTGCGTATCTTGTTCTGGGGGGTGGTAAGAGTCAGAATTAGCGCGTATTAATAAGTTAGGGTTAACAAAGGCTTTCTCGGTGATGCTGTTTCAAATCACCTCTATCGCAGTCGAACTCGCGGTCTCCTACGTCACGATTGCACTCACCTATCTGGCGGCTGTGTACGCGATTTGCTCCCGCTACGGGTGAGCGCGGCCCACCAGACGCGGCAGAGGGTCCCGTTGCAACGCTGCCGGGAATCGTGCCGTCGAGCGGAATCGGCACAAATATCAGCCGGACACTAAAGCGCGTCGCGTTTGAACGGATTCATGCGACGCGCTTTAAGTTCTTGTTTTTATGCATGTCGTTATCGCAAAACCGCTGCGCACTTTTGCGCGACATGCATTAGGCAGCCAGGATTCATGATGCCCAGCGGATCGAAGGCGGCCTTGATCGCCGCAACAGCCTTCCGCTCTTCCGGCGCCAGCCATTCCCAGTAGACCGCACGTCCGCCCGACTCCGACGATCCACCTTTTCAGCGGCGCACTGACCAATAGAGATCAAAGACGATTGGGTCGTTGCGGCAGGGGAGCACCCGTGCAGAGCTTACGCGGCTTGATAGTCCCGCTCATCTGTCTCGCCATTGATCTCGCAGAGCAGTCTTTCGATGTCGGCTTTCGGAAAACTGCGGCGAAGCCGGCGGTCGAAGGTCGTGAATATGCCGAAAAAGGAATTGGCGCAGTGCTCCAGCATCGTATCCGCCTCCTGCGCTGAGATGCCGAGCTGGCCTTGCAGAAAGGCGACGAATTTTCGACGTGCGATCGGATTTCGAAGCACGAAGACCGGCTGTGTGTCCCATTCGATGGGCCGATGTTCCGAGATGGAAGAAATGGTTCGCAGAGGCGCCACCAGCCGGATATCCCTCGATGACGAACCGACCTCGATCCCGATCGTATCGCCATCGAGCGTCCAGTCTCCGCGCGCCGGGTCGAAGGCGCAGAGATCCTGCGCTGTCAACTCGATGCTGACCCTGCGGCTTTCGCCGGAGCGCAGAGCAACCTTGCAGAAGCCCTTCAGTTCGCGGATTGGCCGTTTGAGGCGGGGCTTGCCGTAACGGGCGTAGAGTTGGCAGATTTCCTTGCCTTCCACCGCTCCGGTGTTGGTAACGGTAAAGCTCGCGGAAACGCGTTCACCACGCCGGATTTCCGACCGGTCCAGCGAGAGATCGGAGTAGGCGAACTCGGTAAAACTCAATCCGAAGCCGAACGAAAAAAGCGGCTCGATGTCGCGGGCATCGTACCACCGATAGCCGACATGGATGCCTTCGCTGTAAAGGTGGCGCCCATTCTCGCCCGGATAGGTGAGATAGGCCGGCATGTCCTCCATTCGTTTCGGGAAGGTCGTGGTAAGCTTGCCGCACGGGTTAACCCGGCCGAACAGGATATCGGCGAGGCCGCCGCCCATGGCCTGACCGGAAAAGAAGGTTTCGACCACGGCCTGCACCTTGTCGATCCACGGCATGACAACGGCGTCGGGGCTGGCAATGACGACAACCAGATTTGGATTGGCGGCGGCAAGCCGTTCGATCAATTCGTCATGGCCGTGGGCGAGATCGAGCGTGCGGCGGTCGGAGCCCTCGCCGTCATAGCCGCTCTCGACATTGACGAACACGATCACGACGTCGGCCCCGGCGGCACCCGTCTCGGCTTCAACAATCAGCGTCTCGCGGTCCTCGGCGATCCCGCTCGTGCCCCGGAAGATTTCGATCTGGATATCGGCGCCGGCGAGTTTGCGGATTTCGTCCAACGGCACGTCCACCGAGGTCGGTGGCGTCGTGGCGCAGCCGGAGCCCTGGATAACGGGGGTGCGGGCTCCCTCGCCCACGATCGCAATACGCTTCACCTTCGCTGGCGAAATCGGCAGGAGTGCGCCCTCGTTTTTCAGCAGAACGATGGATTCGGCCGCCATCCGGCGGGCCAGCGAATGATGCTCGGCACGATCGAAAACCCGCCCCCGGGCTTCCCCGCGCTTGGCGCGCCGGATCAGACCGAGCATGCGTGCACAGGCCTTGTCGAGCACGGCGCGGTCTATCCTGCCCGCCTTGATCGCCTCCTGCAGGTCGGCCTTGCGCGTTTCGCTTTCCGGCATGTCGAGGTCGTTGCCGGCCGCCAGCGAGGCGGGTCGATCCTTGATGCCGTGCCAATCGGAGACAACCACGCCGTCATAACCCCACTCCCCTCGCAACACCTCGTCGAGGAGCCAAGGGTTCTCGGCAGCTTGGACGCCGTTCAAGCGATTGTAGGAACTCATGACAGTCCAGGGATTGCTTTTGGCGATCGCGCGCTCGAAGCCGCCGAAATATATTTCCCGCAGCGCGCGTTCCTCGACCACGGAATCCATGGTCGTTCGCTCGACTTCGGAATTGTTGCAGGCGAAATGCTTTAACGACGCGCCGACGCCGTTCTCCTGCAGACCGCCGATGACGCCCGCCGCGAAATCCCCTGTAAGGATCGGGTCTTCGGAATAATATTCGTAGGAACGGCCGCCGAGCGGGGTGCGACGGATATTGATCCCCGGTCCGAGCAGCAGATGAACGCCAAATTCCTGGCATTCGCGTGCGAGAGCCTCGCCCAACCCACGCGCAAGGTCTGTGTCCCACGAACAGGCGATGCTGCATCCGTTTGGAAAGCAGGTCGCGGGTCTGACCTGTCCCCAGGCAATCTGCACGTCATCGGCCTTCTGGTCGACGACGGAGAGAAACGCCGCGAAATCCTGGCCCCCGGCTTCATCCTGATCGATCTGCGGGATGGAGTAACGCACTCCGTAGGTGCCGTCGGTCATGACGATCTGCGGGATGCCCAGACGCTCGATCGCCGCCGTCTTCCACATGCGGTGGCCCGAAACAAGCGACACCTTCTCCGCATCCGTCATCTCTTCGATCAGCGCATCGAACGCGCCATCCATCAGCTTTTCATACGACAACCGAAGTCTCCATGGATGCCTCGGCGGCGTTTGTGCCGCCGGTTGATTGAGTTCTCGTGTTCCTCACAGCCGCCGTTCGGTCGACGCTGAAAAGAAGGAAGCCTTCGCCATGTCGAACCGAAGGCCGACCTCCTTGCGCATCGAGCGGGCGGCATCGACGCCGAGCCTGACGCTCATGCGTTTGCCCAGGCAGTCGAACCAGCCGAGGGCATCGGCGCCCAGAAGTTCGGTGAAGGCGAGCTTGGCGGGAATGCTGTCAGGCGAACCCGGCTCGACGACGTCGATGTCCTCGCACCGAATGCCGAGCACCGCCTCGCCCGCGGTTGACGGATCTTCGAAAGGATAGGCGGAAGAGCCGATGCTGCGCTGGCCGACCAGAAAGCGCCCCGCGCCGTCCAGGCTGCCCTCAAGAAGATTCATGGCAGGCGATCCCACGAAGCCGGCGACGAAGAGGCTTGCCGGCTTCTCGTAGATCGACTGCGGAGGAGCGAACTGCTCGACCCTGCCCTTGTGCATCACGGCCACGCGATCGGCCATTGTCATGGCTTCGATCTGGTCATGCGTCACATAGATCATGGTGGACTTCAGCGTCTCGTGCAGTTGCTTGAGCTCGACGCGCGTCTCGGCGCGCAGCTTGGCATCGAGGTTCGACAGCGGCTCATCGAAAAGGCAGATGCTGGATGAGCGCACGAGCGCTCGGCCGATCGCGACCCGCTGGCGCTGACCGCCTGACAACTGGCCCGGCTTGCGGTCGAGCAGCGCCTCGATTTGCAGGAGCTTCGCCACCCAGTCTACCTTTTGCACGATCGTCGGCTTGGGCGTGCCAGCGACTTCCATGCCGAAGGAGAGATTGCGCCGCACGGTCATGGCAGGGAAAAGCGCATAGGATTGAAACACCATCGCCAGTCCCCGCTGGCTTGGCTCCAGGCCGCTGACATCGACTGCGTCGATCACGATCTGGCCGGACTCGCAATCGTCAAGTCCGGCGATCACGTTGAGCAGGGTCGACTTTCCGCACCCCGAGGGACCTAAAATGACAATGAATTCGCCGGGAGCGATCTCCATGTCGACCGAATCCAGGACGGTCAGACCGGCGAAGGATTTCCTGATTTTCCGGATGGATACACTGGACATGGCTAACCCTTCACAGCACCGGCGGCGATGCCGCGCACGAAATAGCGGCCGGAGAGGAAATAGACGATGAGCGTCGGAATGGCGGTGATGACCGCGGCGGCCATGTTGACATTGGGCGAGGCCGAACCCCGAGCATTGTTGACGATGTTGGTGAGCTGAACCGTCATCGGCAAATTGTCGTTGCCGGCGAAGATCAGCCCGAGCAGATAATCGTTCCATATGCCGGTGAATTGCAGGATCGCCACGACGACCAGGATGTTGGTCGACAGCGGGAGAATGACGGACCGGAACGTCCTGAGAAAACTGGCGCCTTCCATGCGCGCGGCCCGGCTGATCTCCTCCGGCACGCCAACGTAGAAGTTTCGGAACAGCAGCGTCGTATAAGGCAAGCCGTAGACGACATGGACAAGAATGATACCGCTATAGGTGCGGAACAGACTGAGGCTGCTCAGGATCTTCACCGTCGGATAGAGCATCGCCTGATAGGGGATGAATAGGCCGACCATGACGAGAAGCATGATCAGGTTGGCGTGGCGTGACTTCCACTGCGCCAGCGCATAGCCGTTGAGCGCGCCTGCCAGCGTCGAGATCACGACGGCTGGAACGGTGATCTTGATCGAGTTCCACAGGCCTGGGCGCACCCCGCCGCATTCGAGCCCGGTGCAAGCACTTTTCCATGCCGTCAGCCACGCATCGAAAGTCGGCTTGACGGGGAGAGCGAGAAGATTGCCCTGGCGGATTTCCTCCATCGGCTTCAGCGAGTTGCTGATCACCAGCAGCAGCGGCAGGAGAAAGAAGGCGGCCGAAGCGAAGAGAAACGCATAGAGACCGAGACGCGCCGCGCGTGGGCCGAACACGGAGCGTTCGCCAGGAAGGCTTCGCGTCACGTGCGCCTCCTGAACTCACTGTAGAAATAAGGTGCCAACAGCAAGAGCGAGAGGACCAGCATCGCGATCGAGGCGGCGGAAGCCAGGCCGAGATTGACCCGTGCGAAATAATAGTCGACAGCGAACTTCGCCGGCATTTCCGTGGCAATGCCGGGCCCTCCCTTGGTCATGGCGATGACAAGGTCGTAGCCTCGAATAACGTCCGACATCAAAAGCACGACGCAGGAAGCCACGACCGGCCGCATACCGGGAAAAATGACTTGCAGATAGGCACGCCAGAGGGGAATGCCCTCCATGCGGATCGCCTTCCAGAGGTCTTCGTCCACGCCGCGCAAGCCGGCGAGAATGATGACCATGATCAACCCGGCCGAATGCCAGATGCCGGCAATCACCAGCGTGTAGATCGCCCGGTCGGGATCGGTGAGCCAGTCGAAGCTGAAATTCTCCCAACCCATGCCGCGCACAAGCCCCTGCAAGCCGTTCACAGGGTCGAGCACCCAACGCCAGGAAAGACCGGTGACGATCAGCGATACGGCGAGCGGATAGAGGAATATGGTTCGAAACAGCGACTCGGCCCTGATGCGGCGGTCGGCGAAAACGGCAAGCAGCGTGCCGAAGGCGAGCGTGCCAACGATGTAGAGCACGCCGAAAATCACCATGTTCAGGCAAGACACCAGCCAGCGGTGGTTCGTGAAGAGCTTGATATATTGGTCGAAGCCCACGAAATTGTAATTGGGCATCAGCGTCGACCGCGTCAGGGACATGTAGCCGGTCCAGAAGATCGATCCGTAGAAAAACACCGCCACGATGCCGAAGAAGAAGACGACCGTCATGTCCGGCCTGAACGTCTGCCGATGCAACCAGGTTCTCATGAAACCGCTTTCAGGATCATAGGTGCGTCATGCCGAGCGACCCGCGAGTGCAAGGGTTGGCAACCAGCCAGCGATGCCGCCAGCCGGTTGCGTGATTCTTACTCGCTCTGCAGAATGTTGCTAAAGCTCTCGACGGCCGCTTGCGTGGTCATGGACTTGTCGGTCCAAAACTGCCCGGCCAGATCCGTCACCTGGCCGTTAAGGTCGCCTGCGAGCGCATCATAGGCTGCCTGGACCGCGGCGCCCGGCGTGGCAAGCGCCTTGGATCCGATTTGCGCGCAGGTGTCGAGCTTGGACGTATCCACATCCGTCCGCGACGGGACAGAGCCTTTGACCTCGGCGATCTTTTCCTGGACAGCGGGCTCCATGATCGAGTCCGCGAGCAGCGTCTGGCCCTTGATCCGGTCGTCGTCGGTGTTTACCGGGAATGCAAACACATCGATCAGGATCGCGTATCCTGGCTTTTCGGCCGGCGTCAGTAAGCACCCGAAGTCCTTGCCCGCGACCTTGCCGGCAGCGAGGAACTCGCCCCGTGCCCAGTCGCCCATGAACTGGAAACCGGCCTTGTCCGTCACGACGAGGTTCGTCGTGTCGTTCCAGGAGCGGCCGGGGCTCGCCGGATCCGCATAGGTCGATACCTTGCGAAAGATATCGAAAGCCTGGGTCAGGACAGGCGATTTGAGCGCTTCGGGGGATCGCTTGACGATCAGTTCATTCCAGTACTCGGGACCGCCGAGAGCGAGAAACGCGCTGTAGAGTATGCCGACTTGCTGCCAGGGTTCGCCGCCGGTGGCGATGCCAATGCCGCCCGACGCCTTGATCTTGTCGGCAGCCGCGAAAAGCTCGTCGAAGGTCTTCGGTTCGCTGATTTTGAGTTTCTCCAGAACGGGCTTGGAATACCAGACCCAGTTCTGCGCATGCACCCCGACGGGCAAGGCAACAAGGTGGCCGTCGACATTGAGCTTGTCCCACACAATCGGCGCCATCACCTTTTGCCAACCGCCCTTGGCGGCGAGATCGTCGAAATCTCGAAGCTGACCGGAGCTGGCAAGGTCGCGCAGCGCCGAGCTTGGCGTCATCAGGATCGCCGATGGCGGCTGGCCGCCGGCAATCCGGCTGGTTGCCGCCGCAAGCGCCGCGTCGAAATCGGCCGACGGGCTGTCGATCCATTTTCCGCCGCGCTGCTTGAAGCTGTCGGCGATCGTGTTCATCGCCTTGGATTCACTCGAACTCGTCCAGTAGTGCTGCACGTCGACGGTCTGGGCGAGCACGGGACTAGAGGCAGCGAACGCGCCCAGGATGCTCATCGTGGACAATAGGTGGCGAAATTTCATGGCAGTTCCCCTTGGTTGGCATTGATTGCAGGTCTCTGTTCCCGAGACGCTCGGTCCGGCAACGCGCGAGGCGGCGCCCGGGTGTCTATGCAGCCTTGGTGAGCATCATCCCCATCTCCTTGTTGAGGCTTTCGAGGAATGCGGCCATTTCGGCCTTGGAGATTGTCTCGCCCGCGACCCAGGCGACGGTCTTGTGGATTCCGAGGAAGGAGCCGGCGCAGTATTCGAGCATCTTGTCGGCTTCCTGATCGCTGAGATCGAGCCGCTGCTTGAGAAAGGCGCGGAAGCGCTGGCGGGCGAATTCGTGCTCGAAGACCAGGAAGGGCTGGCTTTCGACATTGAGGACGGTGGAGGCCAGTGCCGCAGCTTCGACCTCGACCGTCCGCTCCAGACGGATGTCGCGAGAGGACGCGCCGACCTCGAAGGTCAGGCTGCCAGCATCGAGCAGCCACCGGCGATACTGCGGGTCGTAGTATCGCAAATCGCGGCTCTCGATCTTGATCTCGACGCGCTTGGTTTCGCCCGGCTCGAGAGAGACTTTCGCGAAGCCCTTGAGTTCACGGATCGGGCGGATCAGCCGCGGTTGGTGCGGGCGCGCATAAACCTGCGCGATTTCCTTGCCGGCCACACTACCGGTATTGGTGATATCGAACGCGAGCGTGATCGAGCTCGACGCATCAATCCGATCGACATCGACCGACAGGTTGGAATATTCGAAGCTGGTGTAGCTCAGCCCGAAACCGAAAGGAAACAGCGGCGTGAGCTTGCGCTTGTCGTAGAAGCGATAGCCAACGTGGATGCCCTCCGAATAAATGTGGCGATTGCCCTCGCCGGGATAGGTGAGGTAGCCCGGTATGTCCTCGACCTGGACGGGGAATGTCACGGTCAGCTTGCCGCACGGATTGCGGCTGCCGAACAGAACATCGGCGATCGCGCTGCCAGCACCTTGCCCGCCGAAGAAAGCCGCAAGTACGGCTGCAACATGATCGGCCCAGGGCATGACCACGGCGTCCGGCGTCGCGAGAATGACCACGACTTTACTTTTACGTGCGGATAGTCGCTCGATCAGGGCGTCCTGGCCGTCATGCAGATTGAGATGCTTGCGGTCAGAGCCCTCGCCGTCATAACCGACCTCGGTGTTGGCGAAAAACAGGACAGCGTCGGCGGCGTCGACCGCCGCAAGCGCCACCGCCTCGGAGCTGCCACCGGCCTCGAAATCCGCGACCGTGTGATAGTCGATGTCCACGCCGAGTGCGCGTTTGCGGATTTCCTCCAGCGGGATGTCGACCTCGGTCGGCCTCGTCGTGGCGCAACCAGAACCCTGGATGACCGGTTCCACGGCGGCGGCTCCAACGACCGTGATCCTTTTGAGCTTCTCGGGGAGCAAGGGAAGGCTGGCGTTCTCGTTTTTCAGGAGCACGATCGACTCGGCCGCCATGCGCCGGGACAAGGCATGATGCTTTTGGAAGTCGGCCTCGGCATTCGGCTTCACACCGTTTCGGGCCAGACGCACAAGCTTCAAGATGCGCAGGCAAGAGCGATCAAGCGTCTCCATTGACACCTGGCCGTCTTCGACCGCTGTCAGAAGTTCCTGCTTGCGGGCGCCGCTTTCGGGCATGTCGAGGTCGTTGCCCGCATTCATCGAAGCAGGCCGGTCCTTGATGCCGTGCCAGTCGGACACCACGACGCCATCATATCCCCACTCGTCGCGCAGCACTTCGGTCAGCAGCCAGTGATCTTCGGCGGTTTGAACATCGTTGAGCCGGTTATAGGAGCTCATGACGGTCCAGGGATCGCTCTTGCGGATCGCCCGTTCGAAGCCGGCGAGATAGATCTCGCGCAGGGCACGTTCCTCGACGACCGAGCTCATCGTCGTGCGCTGGACCTCGGAATTGTTGCACGCGAAATGCTTGAGCGAGGCCCCCACCCCGTTGCGCTGAAGGCCGCTGATGACCGCGGCGGCAATATCACCCGTCAGCAGAGGATCCTCTGCGTAATATTCATAGCTTCGCCCTGCCAGCGGCGTACGCCGGATATTGACACCTGGGCCGAGCAATATGTTGACGCCGAACGCCTGGCATTCGGCAGCGAGCGCTTCGCCAAGTTCATATGCGAGATTGAGATCCCACGAACAGGCCAACGACGAACCATTCGGAAAGCATGTTGCTGGACGGGTGGAGCCGAATGCACTGTCGACCCCTGTCGAGAGATCGGTGTTGACGACACTCAGGAATGAGGCGAGCTGGTTGTCTGCGTCATGCGCTCCGTCGATCTGTTCGATCGAATAGCGAACACCGTATGTGCCATCCGTCATCAGCAGTTCGGGAATGTTAAGACGGTAGTTGGCGACCGTCCGCCAGAGGCCGTGGCCGCTGACCATCGCGACCTTTTCCTCGATGCTCATCTGCGCCAGCAGACCAGTCAGCTCCTTGTCGGAAATATTCCAGGTCATCGTCATTCCATATGCTGTTGCGGACGCGCGCCGGTCATCCCTGGTGGTTCGCCTCACCATTGCGGCATCGCCGCTGCGCCAAGAGATGATCTATTGATGACACGAGGCCACGGCTCTCTTCTAGCCGCGAAACTTGCGCTGGAACTACGACAGTTTTTGATGTCTAGTAAGCAGGTTGGCCTGGGAACCATGATGAATATCGCTTATCTCAAAACCGACGGCGAACTGCAAATCCGCGACAGTAGCTTCGAGGATCATGCGCCTGCGGAGGATTTTCACTGCCGTGCCTTCATGCATGGCCGTGCCAATGTGCCCTATCATTGGCATCGTGAAATGGAGATACTTTTCGTGCTGCGAGGCAGCTTCCGCCTAGTCGTTGACGAGCAGGCTTGCGAGATGAAGCAGGATGATGTGATCATCATAAATAGCGACGTCCCGCACAATTCGACTTCGATTTCGCGCGATGCTCTGATCTGCGGCGCGCATCTCGATGTTGGATATTTCGAGCGCATGGGCCTGCCCGGTTTTGCATCCCGGCATTACCTTTGCCGCTCCTTCCTCCATAGCCGTCCGTTCATGAATCGGATCGCGCCGATAAAGGCTTTCATGGCCCGGCTGATCCTTGATCAGACGAGTCGCCCCGAGGAGGTCATAGTTCGGCAGACTGTTGCCAATCTTCTTGCCTGTTTCATCTATCGGCAGATCCCGCATCTGAAAGCAGATAGCGATGCAGCGCCCCTGCGGTCCGACAGTCGAGACCGAATCCTGAGGATTATGGGTGCAGTCGAAGGGCAATTAGACAATCAGCGACTGAGTGCGATTGCCGCGGCTGAGGGACTGACGCTGAGCCACCTTTCCCGCCTGTTCAAGCGCCATTTGGGCATTGGTTACCGCGACTATTGCCAAAGCCTGCGCTTGGACACCGCAGCGGACGAACTCCACCGGACAGATCATACTGTTGGTGTGATCATGGAGCGAAACGGTTTCGGCAATCCTGCTGTGTTCTACAATAAGTTCAGGGGCCGTTTCGGGTGCAGCCCCGCAGAGTTTCGACGCGCACGCCATCTGCCGGGGGTACAAAGCGTACTCACGGAAGAAGATACCGTGGAGGCACAAAGGATTCTCCTCCGCTATGCAGCCGATCTTGGCAAGGCCGCCGAAATTGCGGTTGGCATCAATGTAGCGGGACGCAAACAAATCGCGCTTCGTGCGCCGCATAGTGCAAGTTTGGATTGAATTCCCATCTCCGCTTGTACGAGTTGTGGCATGAGGTCTGCGCCGGTCGACTGCAGCGCCCATCGCCTGAAACCCGAGCCATGCTAGCGAGCGGAGGCCGTCTAGGCCTGTCACGCAAATCGCGTTTCACACGACCTCTGTCCAACTCTGCTATTCTCGGACATGGCATGGGAGGTGCCAAGTGTAGTCCAGGCGCGATTCTCAAGGCTTAGTCGACTGCCCCGACCAGGACATCGGGGTGTTCAAGTATCGCAACCCAGCGCCCTGTGTCTGTGGACGATTGCCTTTTTAGAAATCTATATCCAGTTTCCGACCAAAGCTTCACATCGTCGTTGAGGTTGTCGAGCACATAGTCGCCTTTGTCGGTCTTGACCGTCAGCACCGCGTGCCCCTCGCCGTCCTTCTTTTTGACGACAGTGATCAGAAGGTTCGAGAGCGATACGCCCGCCAAATTGAGCATCTGGCGCTTAAGCAGGACGTAGTCCTCGCAGTCGCCGACCGCGCTGTCAGGATAGGACCAGAATTCCATCGTTCCGTGAACGGCAAGATCGCTCGCAGGCTTGATCGATCTGTTCACGAGCTTGGTGACGGACGCGAGCTTGTCTTCCATTCCTCTGCTCATAAGGATTGGCGGAGCCTTGCCTGATCGTATTCTGCATTCTGCGGCCTGCCGTCGGCAGAATTCGATATAGCCGACCGGGACGGAGGTCCGCTGCCCGATGGCCATGGCACCATGCACCGCATCGGCCGAAGCTTGCTCGATCGGCGTCGCGGACATCATCAAGCCCATCAGGAGGCCGGCACACAGCCATGCCCGCGGTATCACCAATCCCATTCGCCCCGCCAAAGGTAACGACCCGAAACACTATTTAATATTGCGTTACCATCTTTTCATGAGCACATCAACGCAGCCGACGCGCGGCTTAAAGCCGCGATCGCGAGCCACCAGCGGCCTGACGCTGGGCGCCGCGCGGTCAACGCTGGAGAACTTCCACAGCCACTGGAAGGTCATGACCTTCGCGTGTTGTCGCATGGCCGCATCGGCGAAGTTCGGTCATAGGCGGCCCAAACGCGGACAAGCGACCGAATAAAAATTGTAGCCAAATTTATCGAAGCGACGGAAATCCGGGGAGCCACGAGGCTCTCGCATACATTCGGTTACATTTCGATGGAGCTCGGGCAAACCTCTGCGACAGGCGTAGCGTAAATTCAATCGTGAGCAGGAAGTCTCGTCATGGTGACGAGACAGAAAGCCGACCGCGGTTTCGCAAGCAGGAGTCAATACGGCACCGCGCGCGAGGCGCCGATTGGCAAGTCTGCTCATTCTAAGAAAGGAAAAATACGATGAACAAGCTTGTAACAGTCTTGGCCCTCCTCGCCTTGTCGACAGGGGTCTCTCTCGCTGCCAATCAAAACCCAGACCGCGACCCGACCCGCGGATTCGCTACCGGTGTCGACAACAGCGAAATGACCGTAGATACCAATCATGCGGCTTCCTTGCCTCTGTCTGTGGTAGCCCCGAAAGAAGAACAGCCACAGTCCGGCAAGGCTCTTAAGCGTCGTGCACCATGGGCGGGCCGCTAACATACTGAACTTGTCTCCCGCCATTTTCCGAATGGCGATCCAACAAATGTCCAATCACCCGCCGTGCAACGAGGGTGGTTGGACAGGCGGCGCAAGAAAATCGTGCCGCGATCGAAGACTGGCTTTCTCCCCTGCAGGACGGTCGGCTGACATTGTTGCCCGACCCTTGAATTCCTTCCACTCTCCGTGAGCACTGGCGAAGGAAGATCCAGCGCTGCGCCATTTTGCTGGCGACCGCCCCGGCAGTAGCGCAAGATGTATAGACAACCGGCCGCAACTGGTGTTCGTTTCCCGCATGCAATTTTCGCAAATGCAGGAACCGTGACGCCATGGACGCCGGCCGCTTGTTCGATCTGACGGGAAAAAAGGCACTGGTGACGGGCGCCAGCCGCGGCATCGGCCAGGCGATGGCGGAGGCACTCTGCGCGGCTGGTGCCGACGTCGCGGTGACCGCTCGCGACGAAACATCGCTTCGTGAGACGGCGGACCGAATTGGCGCATTCGGGCGCAGGTCGCTTTGCCGGTCTCTCGACGTGCTCGACACCGATCGCATCCGCGTGGTGGTCGACGAGGTTGCGGAAGCCTTTGGCGGGCTCGACATTCTGGTCAACAACGCCGGCTATGAGCAAGTGCAGCCCTCGCTCGACGTTGACGAGGCGGTGTGGGATCGCATCGTATCGACCAACCTGAAGGGCGCCTTCTTCTGCGCGCAGGCTGCGGCGCGACGGATGGCTGCCGACAAGAGCGGCGGCGCGATCATCAATCTTTGCTCGCTGACCTCCTATGTCGGTATTCCGACCGCCGTACCTTACGGCTCATCCAAGTCTGGCCTTCTAGGCATGACGCGCGCCCTCGCCGCGGAATGGGCATCGCTCGGTATTCGCGTCAACGCCATCGCTCCGGGTTATTTCCATACGGCGATGACGGATGTCTTCTATGAGGATCCCGACTGGCAGACGGCGATGCTGGCCAAGATCCCGCAGCGGCGCTTCGGCACGATGCAGGATTTGGCCGGGGCCGTGGTGTTCCTGGCGAGCGGGGCATCGGCCTATATCACCGGGCATTGCATCCCCGTCGACGGAGGCTATCTCGCATCTATCTGAGCGATATAGGTGCGGTGCAAAAAGGATCGTGTAGACCCGACTTGTATATGGTTGTATATACCACCTAATACGCTGATCGTTCTTGCATGCGACCGGCGACAAAAAGGGGAACCACAATGCAGGAGGCTTTCCGGGCCATAGCTTCACACGAAGCAGAAGGCGGCAGGGAAATCGCAGTCGCGGTCCGCAACGTCGGGATGGACTTCGATGGGGTTCATGCCGTCAAGAATGCGTCCTTCGATCTGCCGAAGGGCCGGTTTCTCACCATTCTGGGACCTTCAGGGTCCGGCAAGACAACCCTCCTGCGAATGATCGCCGGGTTCCAGACCCCGAGCAGCGGCGAGATCTTCATCAATGGCGAAGCGGTGAGCGCAGTACCACCGCACAAGCGGTCGATCGGCATGGTCTTTCAGAGGCTTGCGTTGTTTCCACATATGACGGCGGCCGAGAATGTCGCCTTCCCGCTGAAGATGCGCCGGCGCGACGCACGCACCATTCCCGAACGCGTCGAGCGATATCTCGCGCTGGTCCGGCTCGGGGGCTATGGCGGTAGGCGCATTCACGAACTTTCCGGCGGGCAGCAGCAGCGCGTCGCGATCGCGCGTGCGCTGGTGTTCGAGCCCGACCTGCTGCTTCTCGACGAGCCGCTGGCTGCGCTCGACCGAAAACTGCGTGAGGAAATGCAACTCGAATTCCGTCGCATCCAGCGCGAACTCGGCGTCACCACGATCAACGTCACCCACGACCAGCGCGAGGCGTTGGTGGTTTCCGACGACATTGTCGTCATGGATCAGGGCGAGATCCAGCAGAAGGCGCAACCGATCCAGACCTACCGCCAGCCCCGCAACGCCTTCGTCGCCAACTTCATCGGCGTCACCAACTTCATTGCCGGTACGGTACGGTCCGTCTCTGAAGCCGGCGACGTCTCCATCCTTCGGGGTGATCTGATGCTTGCCGGCAAGGTCGGCGATCCGGTCAATCCACCTGCGGAGGGTGGCAATGCATCGGGAGCAATCCGCGCCGAACAGATCCGTCTCGCCGGCGATGCTGCTCAGCTGTCGAAGCTCGATTGCCTGCTGGCTGGGACTGTGACCGACACGATCTTCGAAGGCGAGCGCATGGTCTACGAGGTAGCCTGCGCCGCGATTGGCGACGAGATCATTCGCGTTTTCGACCATGATGCCGCCGCGCACACGCAGTTCGACATAGGCGAAAGCGTGTTCCTGGGGTGGAACGCCAGGGATATGCTTGTTTTTCGATAGAACCGGAAACCGGTCAAACCCAGAGGAGAATGCAGATGAAGCGTTTCAAGCCGACATTATCCCATCTTTCCCGCAGAACCTTCCTTCAGGCCACTGCCGCGCTTGGCGGCGCCTCAGCGCTCGGCCTGCGCGGCGCCTATGCGCAGGAACCGGAAAAGCCGGCGGAGATCATCGTGCGCGCCTGGGGCGGCAGCTGGGTGGATAGCCTGAAGGCCGGCGTGTCCGACAGCTTCACCAAAATGACGGGGATTGCCGTCCGTCACGACCTGACCGAAGACAACGAGATCCAGCCCAAGGTCTGGGCCGCCGTTGCGCAGAACCGGGTCCCGCCGATCCACATCAACTGGGACACCACCACCAATGCCACGAAGTCAGCATTGCGCGGCGTGACCGAAGACCTCTCCGACCTGCCGAACCTCGCCAATGTGACGGACCTTGCCAAGCCGGCCGGCCTGGAAGGCTTCCCGATCGTCAATACCTACGGCTATGTCTATGTGCTTGCCTATCGGCCTGCGGCATTCCCGGACGGACCGCCCAAGTCCTGGAAAGATCTGCTCGACCCGAAGTTCAAGGGCCGGCTTGCCTTCTACAATGACGGCATCGGCTTCCATTTCCCGGCGCAGGTCGCCGGTGGTGGCAAGCTGGCGGACATCCCCGGCAATATGCAGCCGGCCTGGGATTTCATCACCAAGATGAAGGCGCAGCAACCGCTGCTCGGCGAGGATCCCGACTTCACCACCTGGTTCCAGAACGGTGAGATCGACGCTGCCTGCACCATTTCGACCAACGCCCGGGAGGCCCGCAAGAACGGTGTGAAAATCGAATGGGTCGTGCCGGAAGAGGGTGCGAAGTTCGACACGGACGGTTTGTGGATTCCAAAAGGCCTGCCGGAAAACGAACTCTACTGGGCCAAGCAGTACATCAACCATGCGCTGACCAAGGAAGCGCAGCAGGTCTGGTTGGATGGCCTCGGCTTGCCGGGCGTGGTGCCGGGCCTCACACCACCGAAAGATCTGGTGGGCGATCCGTCCTATCCGACCACCGAAGCGGATTTCAAGCGCCTCATCCGCATCTCGTCGAAGATCCAGGTCGAGAATGAGAGCGAGTGGTTTTCCAAGTTCAAGGCGATCATGCAGGGTTGACGCCAGATTGGCCGGTGCCCTCGTGCGGCACCGGCTCCTTCACGACGTCGGATACGGATTTTTTCATGCGGGCAGCCAGGACAGCCTATCCCCTGAAATGGCGCATCATGGATGCGCTGGAAGGCATTGCCGCCGCCGTCTGGCCGGCGCGGTTCCGGCGCGCTACGCCCTATCTGATGCTGCTTCCGGCGGTGTTGCTCGTCGGACTGCTCGTGCTTGGTCTCATCCAGATCGCAGATGCGAGCCTGCGCACGCTCGACACCACCACCTTCCAGTTCTCGGAGGACTATTCCATCGCCAATTTCCGGCGGGCGCTGACGGAGCCGCTGTTCCTCGTTGTCGCGCAGCGCAGCCTCATCGCCGCCCTGATCGTCACGGCGGTGACGCTCGTCTTCGCCTTTCCCTATGCGTATCTGATGGTGCGCACGCGTTCGCCAGGATTGCGCAAGTTCCTGCTGATTGCATTGTTCCTGCCCTTCTTCATCGGACAGGTGGTGCGTGCTTATGGCTGGCTGATCATCCTTGGCAACCAGGGCATGGTCAACGAGGCGCTTGGTCTTGTCGGGATCGCGCCGATGCGGCTCATCTATAACTATCCCGCCGTGCTGTTCGGCCTCGTCCAATACATGCTGCCCTTCGCCGTGCTGATGCTCGCGCCAGCACTCACAGCCATTCCCGAAGAGCTGGAGGCGGCCGCTGGATCGCTCGGCGCCAACTGGGTTCGCACATTCATCCATGTCGTGTTGCCGCTCGCTCGTCCGGGCTTCATCGGCGCCGGCTTGGTGGTGCTGACGCTTTCGCTCACCGATTTTGCAGTCCCCGCGATCCTTGGCGGCGGCTCGCAGGACTTCATCGCCAACGCCATCTACGACCAGTTCTTCCGAACGTCCGACCAGGGCCTCGGCGCGACGCTGGCGCTTATGCTGGTCGCGCTCGGGTCAATCCTTGTCGGCCTCGTGTTCGCGCTGTTCGGAGCGGGAACGCTCGCCATGGGGAGGTCCCGGGCGTGAGCGGCTCGCGCAGCAAATCGATTGTCCTGTGGACCCTGGTGACGATCGCCCTGGTGACGCTTTCGGCGCCGACGGTCGTGGTGCTCGGCGCTTCCTTCACCGGCGGCAACATCATCACGTTTCCGCCGGACGGGCTGTCGCTGCGGTGGTACGCGCGTATCTCGCAGGCCTCCGACCTGCGCGATGCTTTCCTGCGCACGCTCCAAGTCGCGACGGTCTGCACGCTCGTTGCCATTCCCGTGGGCACGCTCGCCGGCATCGCGCTGGCGAAATATGCGGTGCGTTTCGAGAAGACGATGCAGATCTATCTGCTGCTGCCCTTCACCATCCCGCTGATCGGATCGGGCATCGGCCTCATGCTGGTCTTCGGCAAGGCCGGCATTCTCGGCCAGCTTTGGCCGGTCGGCATCGCCTGCTGCGTCATCAATCTTCCGTTCATGATCTGGGCGGTCACGGCGAGTGCCACCGGACTTGACCCGGACCTGGAACTGGCCGCTGCCAATTGCGGCGCGCCGCCGCTCCAGGTGTTCTTCTCCGTCACCTTGCCGGCGGTGATGCCGGGGGTGATCACCGGCTCGCTGCTGATGTTCATCCTGGCGCTCAATGAGTTCCTGGTCAGCCTGCTGCTCGTCGATGCGCGCATCGTGACGCTGCCGGTGCTGATCTACAATTCCATCCGCTCGATCATCACGCCGGACCTTGCCGCGATCTCCGTGGTCTTCATCGCCTGCTCGGCTGTCGCCATCTTCCTGCTCGACAGGCTGGTCGGGCTCGACATCTTCCTGAAATCGAAATGAGGAATGCCGGCCCGCCGGGGCCGCAAAGGAAATCCTATGCCAAACGTATCATTCCATGACTTGAGCCAGCTCGACGCCGCTGGTCGTGCGGCATTAATGCGGCGCTCCGAGACCGATCTCTCCAGCTTTATGGAGAAGGCCGCACCGATCATCGAGGCAGTGCGAACAGAAGGCGACGCAGCGCTCGTTCGCTTCGCCCGCGACTTGGACAAGGCAGATCTCGATGCCGCGCGGCTCAAGGTCAGCCCCGCCGAGCTCGATGCCGCCTTCGGCATGGTGGATGAGGACGTGGTCGCCGCCATCCGCTTCGGCATCGACAATATCCGGCATTTTCACGAAGAGCAGAAGCCGGAAGCGATGTGGCTTAAGGAAATGCGGCCCGGCGCCTATGCCGGGGACCGCTTCACACCGATCCGCTCGGTGGCGCTCTATGTCCCGCGCGGCAAGGGCGCGTTCCCCTCGGTCACAATGATGACCGCAGTGCCGGCCGTGGTGGCGGGTGTCCCGGAGCTTGCCATCGTCACGCCGCCAGCGCCCGATGGTTCGGTGGACGCAGCAACGCTGGTTGCGGCGCGCCTCGCCGGCGTCGAAACGATCTACAAATGCGGTGGCGCGCAGGCGGTTGCCGCGGTTGCCTATGGCACTGAGACGATCAGGCCCGCACTCAAGATCGTCGGTCCAGGCAGCCCCTGGGTCGTTGCGGCCAAGCGGCTGCTTGCAGGGGTCATCGATCCAGGCCTTCCCGCCGGTCCGTCGGAGGCGATCATCCTCGCCGACGACAGCGTGCATGGCGGACTGGCCGCGCTCGACCTCCTCATCGAGGCTGAGCACGGACCGGACTCATCGGCCTATCTGGTGACCCACAGCCGCCGCGTGGCGGAGGAGGCATTGGCCGCGCTGCCCGAGCACTGGGCGCGCATGACCGAGCAGCGGGTGGCGTTCTCCACCGCGGTGCTGACCGGCGCCTGTGGCGGCATCGTGCTGACAGGGTCGATCGAGGAGAGCTACCGCTTCATCAACGACTACGCGCCGGAGCATCTGGAGATCCTCTCCACCGACCCCTTCGCGCACCTTGGCCACATCACCGAAGCTGCCGAGATCCTTATGGGGCCGCACACGCCGGTCTCGATCGGCAATTTCGGGCTGGGCCCCAACGCCGTCCTGCCGACCAGCCGCTGGGCACGTACCTGCGGACCGCTCTCGGTCACGGATTTCGTCAAGCGCTCTTCCATCGGCTACGTGACGGCCGCGGCCTATCCCGAATTCGCACGTCATGCCCGCACACTTGCTCGCTATGAAGGCTTCTCCTCGCATGAGCACGCCGTCTCCGACGTGCGCGATCGATATCTGGTGCGGTAACGGACGATGAAGGCGGCCAGACTCCATGCGGCAGGCGATTTGCGGGTTGAGGACGTGCCATCTCCCGGCGAACCAGCGCCTGGCTGGGTGCGGCTCAGGGTGACGGCCGCCGGCATTTGCGGCTCCGATCTCCACAATTTCCGCACCGGTCAGTGGATCAGCCGCGCGCCGAGCGTCGCCGGGCATGAGTTCGCCGGCGAAGTGACCGCCGTGGGCGCCGGCGTGTCCGAGTTGGCCCTCGGAGACCGAGTCGTCGCCGATTCGCGTTTCTGGTGCGGCGAGTGTCCTGCTTGTCGGGCCGGCCTGCATAATGTCTGTGCCAGACTGGGCTTTGTAGGCGAGGTCTGCGATGGCGGCTTCGCGGAAGAGACGGAGCTGCCGGCGCGGCTGCTCCTGCGCCATGACCCCGCGCTCGATCCCGCAATTGCCGCCATGACGGAGCCGCTGGCGGTCGCCCTGCACGCAGTGCGGCGTCTGTCGGCGCCGGCCGGGGCGCCGGTGCTTATCGCTGGTTGCGGCCCGATCGGCGGGCTGGCGGCGCTGCTCCTGTCGCGGCCCGGCGAGAGACCGGTCCTCGTCGCCGACCGCAATGCGGCGCGTGCGGAACTTGTGGCGGAGGTGAGCGGCGCGACCGTCGTCGACCTGGACGCCCTACCCCACGATCCCAACCTGCGTCATGCCGTCGATGCGACGGGAAGCGTGGCGGTGATGGCGCGGCTGCTCGATCTTTTGGCCGGCGGCGGCACGCTGGCGCTGGTCGGCATTTCGCATGGCCGCCTCGACCTCGATCCCAACCTCCTGGTCGAGCGCGAGATCGCGCTGGTTGGCTGCCACGCCTTCGCCGACGAGCTTGCGCCGGCCGTCGCCATGCTTGGCGAGCTCGCCCCCGCGCTGTCGCGTTTCGTGGCCGAGGAGATCGCGATCGGCGAAATTCCCGCCGCCTACCAGCGCCTGATCGCAGGCGCGAGCGGCGGCCTGAAGACCATCGTCCGAATGGAGAGAGGACGATGATCAAGCTTCCCGAAACCGCCGGGCCGCTCTACGAAAAGGTCAAGGACTACGTGCTCGGCAACATCGGCAGCGGCAAATGGCCGAAGGACCGGAGGCTGCCTTCCGAAAACGAGCTGGTCAGCACACTCGGCGTCTCGCGCATGACCGTGCATCGGGCGCTGAGAGAACTGACCTCGGAAGGCCACCTCCTGCGCATCCAGGGCGTAGGCACCTTCGTGGCGCCGCCGAAACCACAATCCGCGCTCATCGAAATCAGGAACATCGCCGGCGAGATCGCCGCGCGCGGCGGCCGTCACAGGGCCGAGGTCGTCGTGCTTGAGAAGATCCGCAACCCGGCGCTGGAGCTCATCGTCGCCTTCGAGTTCATGCGCCGCAGACCGGTCGCCCATTCGATCATCGTGCATTTCGAGGACGATGTGCCCGTCCAGCTCGAGGAGCGCTTCGTCAATCCGGCTCTCGCACCGGACTACCACCGGCAAGATTTTGCTGCGACCACCACCTACGATTATCTGCAGCGGGCGACGCCGCTGACGGAGGTGGAGCACGTGATCTCGGCGATCGCCGCCGACGAGGCGGCCGCCGGCCGCTTGATGATCCGGCCCGGCGACCCCTGTCTTCTCCTGCATCGGCGCACCTGGTCAGGCGCGGCGGTCGCCACTGTCAACAAGCTCACTTATGTCGGCAGCCGCTATTCGCTGGGCAGCCGCTACACGCCCTCGCCCGCTGCATGAGCAGGAACACGCAGCGAAGCAGGGCGGGCGACGCCTCGTATCAAATATGCTCGATCCAATGGCGACGTTCTGATGCGTCGTTATTGAATTTTCGCGTCGCGGGTCACCTTGACGTCGTTCACCCCCTTTAGGGCATTGCGATTTCCTGTCCCTGCAGCGGCGCGGGAGACCTGTTCCGCATGGCCGAAACGCCGCAATTTCAGATACGCATAGGCGCGCAACACCATCAGGCCGGTGCGCTCAGGCGCAATGCGCGACCGTTCATCCAATGCCATCAGCGTCTCGACATATCGCCCCTGATCGAAAGCGCTTGTTGCCTGGCTTCCAGCAGCGCAGTTCGTACTTCGACACTGCGATCTCATGATCCAAAGGTGCCTGCGAGGACACCGCGCCGCTGGTCGCGGCCGTTCGGCTTTGTCGCAAACTAGAGCGCTTTTTCATGGTGTTGCTGCGCACGATTGTAGCAGCCACCTGCTACCAACAACACGAACTTTGGCGCTATCTAATATGAATGGCGGATCTGACTGAGGCGGTGTAGGCTTGGCCTAACAAGAAGAAGAATGAGCCGTATCAACGGCAACGCTGAGCGAATCTGGGAGGATTCATGGTCGAAATCATCTCCAAGCGGGATGGCCCGCGGCGCGAGGACCTACAAGTCAAAAGACTGATCGAGCAGAACCGTTCGACTATCGTTCGCCTTGCCGACCAGATCAGCGGCGGCGGCTATTCGGCTTCCAGGAAGCCACGCCAGCAACCGAAGACGAAAGGCCTGATCATCCATGTTGGCGGCAGCACGGCACCCGTGGCCGAAGCCAGGCCATCCATCCAGGTTACCATGAACGGCCGGGTGATCTCAAAGGACCAGAGCACAGGCCGCCAGCTTCACCATATCGGCGACATCCGCAATCGGGGTGACGACCAGATCTTCGTCCTGGCGACGAAGCAAAATGGCTTCTTCTCGCCGGTCGACGAAACCGTAGCGGAGGCCCTTGCCGACCTGGACGGCTCCCGCCTCGCCGCCGCCTATACCGAAGAACAGCTTGCCTTCGACATCGGCGCGAAACTCGGCATCAACTGACGGGCAGACGCTTGGACGTGTGCACGTCCAATGCATGACAGCATACAGCAATGGCATGCCTCAAAGGTTCTTGTGATGACGGAATGAAACGCGAGATAGGCCCCAATCACATGAAGATCAATGCTCTTCCGGCGCGTACGTCGCTGGCCACTGGGCAAATGGTTCTGGGCAACATCGACTATGACGAGCGCGCCACCATGCGCGCCTGGGAAAGTTTTCTGGCTGACGAACCCAAATGTGCCCGCGATCCGGTCCACCCAAGCCACGTCCGCTCCCTCATTCACGATTCCTGGTATCGCAGCGCCACCGGCGGCATCAACGCTCAAGGCATTGAAGCGCCACTGAGCAGTGATCGCGACGAGATCGAATATCTGACCCGAGCCAATGCAGAACTGCTTTCGGCGGCGCGGCGGTCGTTCGCCTCGCTTGGCCAGTTGCTGGACGGGACCGGCGCGATGCTGGTTCTGGCCGACAGCGACGGCGTGCTGATCGACGCTATCGGCGACAAGAAGACGCTGCATGACGGCATGGATATCCACCTCGCCATCGGCGGCAAATGGAACGAGGATGCCGTCGGGACGAACGGCATTGGTACGGCGTTGTGGACGGGTGAGCCGACTTTCGTGCATGCGGCCGAGCATTTCTGCGCCGGCATCAAATCCTGGACCTGCGCCGGCGCGCCGATTCGCGACCCGCTGGACGGCAAGATCATCGGTGTGGTCGACCTGTCAGGCTATTCGCCGATCTTCAGGCCACACAACACCGCGCTCGTCGCCGCCACAGCCCGGCAGATCGAAAAGGCGTTGGCCGAACAGCAGCAGGAACAGCGCACGCGCCTGCTCGAAGCTTTCATTTCATCGGCTCCCAGCTACCGCCGAAAGGACGGGCTGGTAATCGTCGACCATCGCGGCCGTGCCATCTTCTGCAACAATGTGCCTGACGGCGAGACCACCGAGATGATGGACGGCCCGATGGAGCCAGGCCGTGGCCGCTGGCTGATGAACCTTCCGTCCTCCGGCTCCGAGGCCGACCTTGCCAGGGCGCTGCCGGCCCACCTGCGATCCTGCCACATCACGCCGCTCAAGCT
>NZ_RZTA01000239.1:0-2303 GCF_004023115.1 Mesorhizobium sp. M6A.T.Cr.TU.017.01.1.1 | reverse complement strand
CGGCAAGCCGATCGCGCCTGAAACACCTGCCGACGCCATCGCGCTCGGCATCGGCCTGGTGCCGGAAGACCGCAAGCATCAGGCGATCTTCGCCGCGCTCGGCATCCTGACCAACTTTTCCATCGCCGCACTCGGCCGCTACTCCAACGCCGCCGGCTTCATGACCGAGCGGCGCGAGCGCGAAGCGCTGGCAAGCTACCGTAAGGCGCTGTCGATCCGCATGGCCTCGCCCGAGCAGCCCATCGAGGGGCTGTCCGGCGGCAATCAGCAGAAGGTCATCCTCGCTCGCTGGCTGGCGCGCGATCCCAAGGTGCTGATCGTGGACGAACCAACGCGCGGCGTCGACGTCGGCGCCAAGGCCGAGGTGCATCAGATCCTGGTGCAGCTCGCGGCGCGCGGCATCGCCATCATGATGATCTCGTCCGAATTGCCCGAAGTGCTTGCGGTGTCGGACAGGATCGTCACCATGCGGCGCGGACGCATCACCGGCGAGATGCCCGGCATCGAGGCGACAGAGGAAAAACTGATGGAACTGATGGCGCTCGACCAAACGCAGGAAGCCCAGAATCAGGAAGCAATGCAATGACCAGCACGACCGAACAGAGCCAGCGCGGCGGCATCAATGTCGCGCGCCTGCTGATGAGCTTCGGCCCGCTGATGTTCCTGGCGCTGCTGATCGTCGTCTTCACCGTGCTGAAGCCGAGCTTCATCGACCCCATCAACATCTTCAACATCATGCGGCAGATCTCGATCACCGGGCTGATCGCGCTCGGCATGACCTTCGTCATCCTCACCGCCGGCATCGACCTTTCGGTCGGCTCGCTGCTGGCCTTCTGCGGCATGGTCGCGGCGGTGGTGGCCAAGGGCGGCACCGCCAACACGCTGTCGCTGGCCACCTCTGGCACGCAAGGCTATGGCTGGTTCGCCGCCCTTCTGGCCGCCGTCGTCGTCGGCGCCCTGGCCGGCGGCGTCCAGGGCTTTGCCATCACCAGGCTGAAGGTGCCGCCCTTCGTCGTCACGCTCGGCGGTCTCACCGTGTTTCGCGGCCTGACGCTGACGATCTCCAACGGCGGCCCGATCTCCGGCTTCGATGCCTCGATGCGCTGGTTCGGCACCGGCCTGATCGGACCGGTTCCGGTGCCGGCGATCATTTTCGCGATTGCCGCGATCCTGTGCCACATTGTGCTGCGCTACACGCGCTACGGCCGCGCCGTCTACGCCGTCGGCGGCAATGCCGAGGCAGCAAGGCTGTCCGGCCTGCGCGTCGACCGCATCCTGATCTCGGTCTATGTCATCGTCGGCTTCTTCGCCGGCCTTGCCGCCTTCGTGCTGTCGGCGAGGCTCAATTCCTCGGAAGCCGTCGCCGGCATCGGCTACGAGCTGACAGTGATCTCAGCGGTCGTCATCGGCGGCACCTCGCTGTTCGGCGGCATCGGCTCGGTCGGCGGCACGGTGGTGGGCGCGGCGCTGATCGGCGTGCTGCAGAACGGGCTGCAGTTCAACAACGTCTCGTCCTACACCCAAAGCATCGTCATCGGCCTTATCCTCATCCTCGCGGTAGCCTTCGACCGCTGGCTGAAATCGCGAGTGAGGCGGTGATCCGAGGAGCGAAGGCTGCGATGCAATAAACTGCCGGGGAGGTAGCGATGACCCAGATCAGAACCATGACCGAACAGGACGTGCCGTCGGTATCGCAGCTCCTTGGCGAGTCCTGGCGCCGCACCTATTCGCCGATCATCGGCGCCGAGACCACGGCACGCATCTCGGACGGCCGTCACGCGCCGCAAAAGATCGCGGCGGAACTGGCCGACGACAACAAGATGTCGTTCGTCGCGGAACGGCCGGACGGCTCGATTGCCGGCTACGCGATGGCCGAAATGGACGAAACCGGCGACGTCATGCTCGACCGGCTCCACATCGACAAGAGCGAGTTCGGCACGGGGCTGGCCGCCGATATGCTGCATGCCGTCCTTGCCGCCCATTCGGGCATCCCCAGCATCGCCCTCGAAGTGATCGAAGGGAATGACCGGGCGATCGCATTCTACCGCAAGCACGGGTTCGAAGTGGTCGAGCGCAGGCCTGCGTCGCACGGCGTGGAAGGCCATGCGTCATTCATCATGCGCAGGCTGCTGCCACGGGCTTAGCACAGGTTTCCCCGCGCTCGCGATTTTTCGTCCGTCAAGCGGGTGCGTTCACACGCGGCGAACGCGTCGCCCAATCGGCAATCGTCCCACCCGCGACCGGTGAGCTCGTCTGCGGCGCGAGGAGATTGTTGCGGCGGGAAACCGCCAAGAAAGTCGCCC
>NZ_RZTA01000238.1:0-2412 GCF_004023115.1 Mesorhizobium sp. M6A.T.Cr.TU.017.01.1.1 | reverse complement strand
TTCGGATTGTCGATGAATTCGACGAGCCCCTCGGCCGCAAGCTCATCCGCCAGCCGCTGCATGCGCTGACGGCTGGTGGGCCGCATCTGGGCGATCTGCGGCACGGTGAGCGGACCAAGCAGCGCGAGGCTTCGCATGAAGCCGAACGCACCGCCGCCCCAACTGGTGATGAGCCCTGTCTTCTGGCCGAGAGCCCGTATTCTGAAGAAGCACTGGGCCACTTCGAGCATCAGCTCGGCGATCGCAGCGGCCTTGCCGTTGACGATGGCCCCTGTCCCTCGGTCGTGTCGTGCCGCCATCGCTTCCATTCCCTCTGTCCGTGCCAATTTCCGCGATTGACACCGCTGTTGTCAACTTCTAGAATGACACCTTAGTTGTCGTTTCTAGGCGGCTATTGGCTTCGTAGCCCTCAAGCATCTGCGGGAGCAGACATGGCAATGGCTGGGCAAACCGACACCGAAACCGCAGGCGTCATCGCGAGACCGCCCCTGCTCTTTCTCGCCGCTCTTCTGATTGGCTTCGTCCTGGATCGGCTGCTGCACTTGCCGTTCCCGGTTGCGGGGATCGACCTGGTCACCTGGATCATCGGCGGCTCGCTGATGCTGATCGGTTTTGTGCTTTTCATCGCGGGCATTCGCAACTTCTCTCTAGCTGCGACGCCGGTGCCGACGAATGAGCCGACGCGCGTGCTGGTGACGACCGGCATCCATGGATGGACGCGCAATCCGATCTACCTCGGCATGTTCCTCATCTATGGCGGCATCGGCGTGGCCGCGCAGAATATTTGGATCCTTGTCCTCACGCTGCCGCTTGCGATCCTGATCCGCTACGGCGTCGTCGCCCGCGAGGAGGCCTACCTCGAGCGGCGTTTCGGCGATGCGTATCGTGACTACAGGCAAAGCGTGCGGCGGTGGCTCTGAGCGGGAAAAGCGCGGACGGAGAAAGCGACCGCGTTGCGTCTGGTTGCGCGAAGGGATCTCGCCGAAAATGGCGTGCCCCGCCTACACGATGGACGCGGTAAGCGCCCCTGTGCTCGCAATCGCATAATCTTTGAGAGAATATTCCCGGCTTCGCATCTGGCGAGAAACGCGGTTCTTTGATCCGGCGGCCAGCATCCCCGATGCTGTGGACAAGGCTTCGCACTTTGCTTGGCTGCCACGATCTAACAACTGACGGGATTCATCATGATCAGGAATACCAACACTTGGCTGTCATCCTTTTCGGCAACTATAAATCGTCGCACAGGCCTTGCATTACTTTTCGCTTCGGCTGTCGCAATTGCGGGTTTGGCCGCCCCCAGTTCAGCCTTCGCCGAGGACAAGAAGGCGATCAAGGTCGGCATCATCAGCGGCGAGGATGAAGACGTATGGCGCGTCGTCACCGCGCAGGCGGCCGAGAAAGGGCTGACGATCGAGACCGTGGTGTTCAACGACTACACCCAGCCGAACGAGGCGCTGGAGCGTGGCGAAATCGACGCCAACGCCTTCCAGCACAAGCCCTATCTCGACAATCAGATCAAGACGCAGGGCTATCACATCGTCCCCGTCGGCTATACCGGGGTCTGGCCGATCGGCCTCTATTCCAAGAAGCTTGCTAAGGTCGCCGACCTGGCCGAGGGCGCCGTCATCGGCGTGCCGAACGACCCGTCCAATGAAGGCCGGGCGCTGCGCGTCCTGCAAAATGAGGGCCTCATCAAGCTGAAGGACGGCACCGGCATCCTGGCGACGACGGCCGACATCGCCGACAACCCGAAGAAACTGGTCATCAAGGAGCTCGACGCCGGCATCGTCGGGCGTTCGGTGGAAGACCTCGACGCGGCCGTGGTCAACACGGATTGGGCGCTGAAAAGCGGCTTGACCCCGGAAAACCGCATCGCGCAGGAGCCCGTCGCCGACAATCCGTACCGCAATTTCATCGCGGTGAAGGCCGGCAATGAGAACGAGCCCTGGGTGAAGACGCTGGTGGCTTCCTATCAGAACGAAGCGGTGAAGGCCGAGTTCGACAAGGTCTACAAGGGCACCGGCCTCAGCGCCTATTGATGCGACATGGATCCGGGGCGTCCCGGGATATGAAAAAAGCGGTCCGCGCCCAACGCGCGGGCCGCAATCCTATTTTACGGACCGCCGAAACAGGAACGGCCATGAACCAGCATTTCCCCGCAACTGCCGAGACACCGGTCGGCACCCCGGAGCGGCCGGAGGACGTCGTGCGGCTCACCGGGCTGAAGCGCCGCTTCGGTGCGACGCCGGCGCTCGATGGCGTGTCGCTCACCGTGCAGAAGGGCGAGATCCTCGGCATCATCGGCCGCAGCGGCGCCGGCAAGTCGACGCTGATCCGCTGCCTCAACGGTCTGGAGCGGCCGGATTCCGGCCAGGTCTTCATCGAAGGCCGCGAAATCAGCCGGCTCGGCGA
>NZ_RZTA01000237.1:0-2587 GCF_004023115.1 Mesorhizobium sp. M6A.T.Cr.TU.017.01.1.1 | reverse complement strand
ATCCAGAGCTTGTTCATTTCGCCAATGTAATCGAACCCGATACGATAATTCAGATTCGGGAACTTCTCGGTCAGCCAGGCATCCACGTTGGTCCGCGCCTCGTCTGCGGTAGGACCCTGTTCGCAGGCGGCAACTCCGACCGCCTCAAATCCGCTGCCTTCATATTTCTCCTGCAGTTCGATCAAATGGGGCATGGCGTCGACACATGGTCCGCACCAAGTCGCCCAAAACTCAACGAGGTAGACCTTGCCGGGCCGAAAGTTCGTGAGGGGCTCGCCACGCAGCCAGTTCTCCACTTTGATCGCAGGAGCCGGGGACCCCATACGCAGTTCCATCTTGGTGTCCAAAGTCATTCCACACCTTTCGTCTCTTTTGTCGCGGAATATTTTCCAGTCAAAATCGGACACGGTCTCGAGGGCATCGCTCCCTCTGGCTTGCTTCAGCGAAGCTCTCACCGTGTTGCCGCACATCAAGCTGCAACGGAGGTGCCAATTCCCTCAGCTCCGGTAAGCGGCGGGAAATGCTTTGAAATTCTCCACGAGCCCAAATGCGGCCGATTGTCGTGAACCCGACATGTCTTCTGCCGCTGTCGGGTTTCGCCCTATCACTCTTGAGAGCTTGGACGGTTCGCCTGTGATTAGACTGGCCTCGGTCCTCGAGCAGTGGCAGTTTGGCGCCAGTTCGAAAGCGCGAACTCGCCGGCTTGGTCCTCGTGCCGCCACCGCCGCGTGTGGATTCTTGCCCCGGAGTCAAAATTCGCCTCGCGGTTGCCAACGGCGGCATGCGCTCAATCCGCGTGGCGTTGAGCCCCGACAGCACGTAATTGTACCAATTAGTGGATGCCCGTCGCTGCCTCCACTTCTCCAGCCAAGCGCTCGAACGACGCTACCTACCCACGTTCGAGCGCGACCGCGGAATCGCAGACTGCCGAACGTCAGCCGTTGCGAAAGGTGTAGCCGTACCCGTTGATCGCCGGCGCGCCGCCTAGATGTGCGTAGAGGACCCTCGATCCCTGTGGAAAGAAGCCCCTCTGGACGAGGTCGATCATCCCTTGCATCGATTTGCCCTCGTAAACGGGGTCGGTAATCATGCCCTCGAGCCGCGCGCACAAACGGATTGCCTCTTTGGTTTCCTCCGATGGAACGCCATAACCCGGGTACGCGTAGTCCATGAACAACACCACGTCTGCCTCGACAATTTCCGCTCCGAGGTGGACGAGCTTCGCTGTATTTTGGGCGATGCCAAGCACCTGCGCCTTGGTCTTGGCGGGCATGGCGGAGGCATCGATACCGATCACGTTGCGCTGTCGACCATCCTTGGCGAACCCGACGAGCATGCCGCCGTGGGTTGAACCAGTCACCGTACAGACGACGATATAGTCGAAGGCAAACCCAAGCTGCTCTTCCTGGGCACGCACCTCCTCAGCGAACCCCACATAGCCCAGGCCGCCGTATTTGTGGACAGAGGCGCCGGCAGGTATCGCATATGGCCTGCCGCCCCTTGCCTTGACTTCATAAAGTGCCTTTTCCCAGCTGCGGCGGATGCCGATGTCAAAGCCCTCGTCAACCAGGCGCACCTCTGCCCCCATGATGCGGCTCAAGAGGATATTGCCGACCCGGTCGTAGACAGCATCATCATGTGGGACCCAGCTCTCCTGGACCAGGAGGCATTTCATGCCGATCTTGGCGGCGACCGCAGCGACCATGCGCGTATGGTTGGACTGCACGCCACCGATTGTGACGAGCGTATCGGCATCTGACGCGATCGCGTCGGGCACAATGTATTCGAGCTTGCGCAGCTTGTTTCCGCCGAACGCGAGACCGGAGTTGCAGTCCTCGCGTTTGACGTAGATTTCCACCTTGTCGCCCAGATGCTTGCCGAGGCGGTCGAGCCTCTCGATCGGCGTGGGTCCAAAGGTGAGCGGATAACGTTCGAATTTTTCCAGCATGCTATCTCCAGCAAAAAAGTACCTGAACCGGCTACGCACCGGTCAGCCCAGGGGTATGTGTGATCAAAGACACCCGTCTTTCGAAGCGGGTGCAGAAGTCGTTCATCAGTAGTGCAGCACCGAGTTTGTCATTGCGACAAGCACACCGCATCCGGCGTGCTGCGATGACTCTTATGTGCCTAATCGACCAACCACCCGCATCTCCCGGCCTAAGGACAAACCGAATGTGGTCGCGTGTTAGCCGAACACAGATTCCCTATGCGATCAGCTCAGTCATCAGAGGGTGACCAAAATTGGTGTGGCTCTGAGCACTGATTCTGTCATCCGCGCATCAAAGCAGCAGCACATGCTGGGCATTCGACCAAGCCGGGACACAGCTGAAAATTGCATTCCGCAGTTGATCAGAGTCAGACGACTGGTACCCGAGCTTTCCTGTAACCATCGGCATGCTGGCCCCTGTGGCGAGTTCCACGAGCGCGGCTAGAGGACTGCCAGATCAGAAAGAGCACGCGGCCGAAGTAGCCGGCCTGAAGCAGCAGCGAACAGGCCAGCGTCGTGACGACTGCCACACGGAGCGAATCCAAAGCGAAGTAAACCATCGACGCATTGCTGCACAGGACCAGCCCCACGAGCCGACAA
>NZ_RZTA01000236.1:0-2676 GCF_004023115.1 Mesorhizobium sp. M6A.T.Cr.TU.017.01.1.1 | reverse complement strand
GTGCTGAGATTGTGTTCCCGGAAAACGGCTTGCAGTTCCGGGGAGCTCTCAAGTGCGACGTCGCCTTCCTGCGAACCCCAGGCATAGGCAAAGTCGAATTCGGGCGACGGAACCAGTTCGTCCCAGTGGTCCATCATCGTCTGCAGCTGATCCGCCGTCGGCATGACGTATTTGCCGCCCGTGTTGGTCGTCCAATTGCCGCCGCCAAAGGTCTGATGGATCGGAACGATCTGGCTGGTCGGGATGCCCGACTCCACCGCTGCAGCCACGGTTCTGTCGATCATGTCGTAGTCGACCGTGTCTGTGCCGGTGCGCACCGGATAAGCGCTTATTCCAAACAGATCGATATGCGTGTTGTCATAGTTGTAGGTGTTGGAAAAATCCGGGTTTTCGGCAGACCCCATGTCCATCGCGGTGATGAAGGTCTTGGCTTCTGGCATACGAGAGTGGATCCAGTCGGATTCGGCTTTCAAGTCCTCAGCGTCTACCTGTGTGTGGTATTGGCCGGTGGGATCCGGCTCGTCGACGAGAAAAAACCCAAATACCTTCGGATTGCCAAGGAAGGGGGTGACTTTGTCGATAAAGGACTGGGTTACGCCCTCGCCCTCGTTGAGCCAGACCATAGCCTTCGTGCCATCCGGCAGCTCGTTGACCTGGTCAATGTATTGAACGTCAACCAGATTGAAACCGGCGCTTGCGACTTCTGTGGCGGACCCACCTGCTGCGAAATGAAGTGCCATTTATATTCCTTTTTTTCTTAGCGCCCCGCGGTGCCTGCCTACTAGACGGCGTATATTAGCGCCAAATCAAATACCCGCACCCCTCTGATAGAATTTTTGAGATTTTTGGTATTGCATCGAGTGTCGCAGCCCGGATTTCACCGCACAAAGTGCGCGCTCCTGCCAATGTCGATTTCGTGGAAACAATCCGTAGACAGTCTTGATAAACTGTCAAAATATTCCTTTTTTGTTCCTAGGCGTACCGATCCGTTCGACGCGCTTGGTAACGCAAATATCAACATTTGTTGTTTCTGACTGCTGCAATCACTGTCTCCTGCTGACGCATCTGCTCGATTTTTGCGCTCTGGCGGGCAGTCACAACGAGGCGACGCTGGCCGCCTCATAGCCAGTTTGGACTATTTGTTTGAACAATCTTGCCCCGGGCGATCGCAGTTTGCGATGTCACGCTGGCGACGGTGCCCATTGCCGCGTTTGAGTTCGGGATAGGTTCGTTGTCTCCCCTGCCGCGGCAAGCCGCTCAAACGACTCGGCGCCGCCTCGTCACGGTGCCGGTTGGGGCCAGCGCTGTAACGCAGCACGGCCAACGTCCGTAAGCGCATACACCCCGCGCTCGGCCCTGGCGAACCAGCCATAGACATTGTGAAGCAGGATATTGGCGGCGCGCGGCGAAATGGTTTTCAGGTCGCGCGGGCGCTTCGGGCCGTCCACCATGGCAGCGGCGCAGGCCAGCGCATCCTGCCGGTAAGCGGTCATTATCGGCGTTCGCGAGCCGCCGCCGACGACAGGGTCGCCGCGCCGGCGCTGATGCTCGTCCACCAGGCGCGATCTTCGCCTCGGATCTCGCCGGGGCGGCAAGGCTGCCGGGCTGAGCAGCAATTCAACGTTGCCGGCAGAACCAACCCCCAGAAGGCCGAAACCGAGCCGCCGGCAGAGTGCGCGGAACCGGCGATCGTGCTCCCGGCCTTTGCCGCGGGCCGACATCCTCGCCGCGAGCCAGACCTCGTCGCACGACGCAGCACGATCGACACCTTGAAGTACGAGTTCGAGGTTGAATTGCAGTTTCAATTCACAGATGACGACCACGGGCGGTTCGCCGTCGCGCAGTCCCACGACATCGCAGCCGCCAACTTCGCCTTTGACGGTGAATTCCAGGCTCTCAAGAAACCGCTTCACCGGCATGTAAAGAGACGTTTCCTGCATGCCGGAGCCATAGCCGATTCGTGAGCGGGTGGCACAGAGCCACTTAGTCATACCATATAACGCACCCAACGGTCTTTGTAGAAACCATTCCAAAAATTGACATCGATACCAGAATTTGTAATTTCTCTATCATCGGCTGAACACGGGAAAGGGAGAGGTCCGGTGTCGATCCGCGAAGAGTTGGCGCATACCACCCTGGTCCTCACATCCGCCGAAGCCAAGATCGTGCAGGTCCTCCTTGCCGACTATCCGATGTCCGGCCTCGGGACTGCCTCGCGCCTGGCAAAGGCAGCGGGCGTCAGCGATCCGACGGTCATGCGCCTCATGGTCAAGCTTGGCTATGGCGGCTTTGCCGCCTTCCAGGCCAAGCTTCTGGCGGAAATCGAATCCCGCCTGCACTCTCCTTTGCTGATGATGGAGGCGAAGCGGCCTGCCAATTCGAGCGAAGGCACGGTCAACGACTACTTCCATTCGGTTTCCGACAGCCTGGAGCGAACGCGCACGGCGGTTCCTTCGCAGAGCTACGGCCGCGCCGCCAGGATGCTGCTCGACTGCAAGGGCCAGGTCGTGCTGCTCGGCGGACGCTTCAGCCGCCACATCGCCTCGATGCTCGCGGGCTATCTCGTGCAGTTCCGTCCCGGCGTGCACGATATCGGCGCACTGGCGCCGACGGATTTCGATCTGCTGATCGATCTCGGCAAGCGCGACCTGCTCGTCGTTTTCGACTATCGCCGCT
>NZ_RZTA01000235.1:0-2686 GCF_004023115.1 Mesorhizobium sp. M6A.T.Cr.TU.017.01.1.1 | reverse complement strand
ATTTAAGCACGACCGACTTCACACGCGATCCCCGTTGTCCCCGAATCGTATGAGCAATCCGCATCCGTAGCGCACTTGCCTGCTGTTCTTGGGGCGGGCGAAAGCCGAAGTCAACGCCGCACCCTGCCGTCGAATTGCCGGACCTCGCCTTCGCCGCCTGACAGGATCCGCTGCGGGTTGCGGCTGAGATCCGTCACCGCCTCTTCGATGCGGGTGATCGAACGGCGGCTGTCCTGGACCAGCGCTTCGACATTCTGCAGGCCCTGACCTGAGAATCGCGCCAGATTGTCGGTGATGGTGCCGAGGCGGGCGTTCAGCGTGTCGGCGACCTGCTTGAACGATCTCAGCGTATTCCTGGCATCGGCTATCATCCCGTCGGCCTGGCCCGAGCCGAGCAATGTATCAACTTTGGCGAGGATGCCGTCGACGCGCACCGAAGCGTCGTTGAGGCGCTCCGCGAGCTGCTGCGCGTCCTTGATCGTCTGGTCGATATCGTCGGCCCGGTTGGCGAATTTGTTGGTCACCTTGGCGATGTCGGCGGCAGCCTCGTTGGCGTTTTCGCTGGCCTTCTGAATGTTGGCCAGCGCGGTGCGAACCTGTGCCGGATCAATGCCGTCGAGAACGCCGTCGACCTTGGCCAGCGTGCCTTGCGTTCTTTGGGCGAAATCGTTGATCGATCCCACCGCGGTGTCGACATTCCTGACGACCCTGTCGAACTGCTTCGAGGTTTCCTTCAGATTCGTGGTCACCGTATCGACATTGGCGACGATGCTCTTGATCTGGTCCTTGTCGACGGCGTTGAGCAGCCCTTCCGCCGCCTTCAACGTGCCGTCGAGCTTGCCTGAGACCCCTCTCAACTCGTCCGACAGCGAACTAACGCTCGCGAGGAATTTGTCGATGCCGTCGGAATTCTTGGCCAGCGCATCGGAGAAGGTCTGCACGTTGTTGACCGTCTGCGTCAGCGGCCCGCGAACGTCCTTGGTAAAGCCTTCGAGCTGGGTGAGAACCGTATCGGCGCGGGTGAAGATGTTCTGCGCCGTCTGCAACAGGTTGGTGACCGCCGACGGATTGGCGACGATCTCGGCGACCTTGCCCTCCGCTTCCGCCTGGTCGAGAAGCTTCGCTTCCTTGGGGTCGGCGCCCTTGAGTTCGATATTGGCCTGGCCGGTGAGGCCGGCAAGGCCGATATCGGCCTGAGTCGATTTGGTGATCGGCGTCATGCGGTCTATTTCGGTGTCGGCGATGGCGGCGGTCGGATTGTCGACGTCGATATAGACGCGCCTGACATCCCCAACCCTGACGCCGTTGAACAGCACGAAACTGCCGCGACCGAGGCCGGAAGCCGATCCCGGAATGCGCACCCGCAGCATCGCCGTCTCACCCCTGTCGCCAATCGCGGCCGTCCAATAGACGAACGCGAATGCCGCCAGGATCGCGGCTAGCGTGAAAATGCCGACAATGACGTAGTTGGCTCTGGTTTCCATTTACCCACTTATGGCTATGCGCGCGCCGCAAGATCAAGTTGCCGCGCACGTTTTCCGCGGAAATAGGATTTCACCCAGGGTTCCTCGCTTCTGAGCATGTCGTCGATCGTGCCTTCGACCAGCACTTTCTTGTTGCCGAGCACGGCCACCCGGTCACAAGCGGTGAACAGCGTGTCGAGATCGTGCGTGACCATGTATACGGTCAGATCCATAGTATCGCGCAGCTTGACGACCAGTTCGTCGAACTCAGCCGCGCTGATCGGATCGAGGCCGGATGTCGGTTCGTCGAGGAACACGATGTCGGGGTCGAGCGCCAGCGCGCGCGCCAGCGCCGCACGCTTGATCATGCCGCCGGAAAGCTCGGACGGGAATTTCTGCGCCGCATCCGGCGGCAACCCGACCAATTCGACCTTGAGCATCGCCAGCTCGTCCATCAGCTTTCTGGGCAGATCGAGATATTCGCGCATCGGCACCTGCACGTTTTCGAGAACCGTGAGCGCCGAAAACAGCGCGCCGTGCTGAAAGAGGACGCCAAGGCGCATGTCGATGCGAAGACGCTCCCTCTCGCTCGCCTTTTCGACATCGACGCCGAACAGCTTGATCGTTCCCGACTGTTTGTGCACCAGGCCAAGGATGGTGCGCAGGAGAACCGACTTGCCGGCGCCGGAGGCGCCGACAAAGCCGAGGATCTCGCCGCGCCTGATATCGAGCGACAATCTGTCGAGAATGACCTTGTCGCCGAAGGATACGGTGATGTCGTGCGCGGAAAGCACGATCTCATCTTCGCTGGCCCCTTCCGCAACCCCAGTCGCCTTTGTGCTGCCTTGCGTCGCCATGTCAGAACTCGATCGCCGCGTAGAACATGGCGAAAAGCCCATCGAGGATGATGACCACGAAGATCGACTTCACCACCGAAGCGGTCACGTGCTGTCCCAGCGATTCGGCGCTGCCGCCAACTTTCATGCCTTCGACCGAGGCGATGGTGCCGATGATCATGGCCATGAACGGCGCCTTAATCAGCCCGGCAAAGATGGTGCTGAGGTCGATGGCGACGCGCAGCCGGTCAATGAACGCGGCCGGCGCGATGTCGGAATAGAGCCACGCCGCCGCGATGCCGCCGCCAAGTGCGGCGAAATTGGCGATGATCGTCAGGCAAGGCAGCGCGATCACCAGCGCGACCAGCCGCGGAAACACCAGCACCC
>NZ_RZTA01000234.1:0-2826 GCF_004023115.1 Mesorhizobium sp. M6A.T.Cr.TU.017.01.1.1 | reverse complement strand
GATCAGCTTTGCGTGGCTGGTGGTGTCACTGGAAATGAAGATGCCGCTCTGGCTCTTCATCACCTTCTTTGCCGGCGCCATGCTCCCGTTCGGCGCGCTGGGCGCGAATTTCAACGCGCTCGCCATGGAGCCGCTCGGCCAACTGGCCGGCACGGCATCGTCCATTCTGGGATTCATGCAGACCTTCCTCGGCGGCCTGCTCGGCACGCTGATCGGCCAAGCCTTCAACGGCACGGTGACGCCCTTGGCCGCCGGATTCTGCAGCGTGTCGCTTGGCGCATTGGTGATGGTGCTGATCGCGGAGCGCGGCAAATTCTTCCAGCCGCAGAACCCGCCGGTCTAGGTTCGAAACCCAATTGTGGTTGTCAATCGCGCCGGTAAATGGATATCTCAGGTGGCTACCTGGATTTCCGTCTTCACGGAATTGGCAATGAAGCACTGTTCATGCGCCGACTGGTGCAGTTTCGCTTCTGTCGCGGCGGTTGGCGTTTCCCCGGCGTAGACAATAGTCGGATTGAGGTCAACGCGGCTGACTACCAATCGTCCGTCCACCTTCTCCATCATGCCGACCGCCTTGTCGGTATAGCTCTCCACGACGATCCCCCGGGGCGCCGCGATCGAGAGAAAGGTCAACATGTGGCAGCTGGAAATCGCCGCGATGTAAGCCTCCTCTGGATCGACGTTGGCTTCCACTGAATAAGGAAGCGGAACGATATGCGGCGAAGCGGATGCCAGCACCACCTGGCCTCCGTCGAAGCGCCAGATGTGCGCGCGGCTGTAGCGCTTGTCGGTGAATACCGCTCCTTCTCGCTCCCAGTGCACTTCGACGGTCATTTTCATGATTGATCCTTTGTCGGAACGGAAAGAAGTCTTGCAGTCGTCTGGGTCAGATGGCAGCGAAGATGCTGCGCCGCAGCGTCGAAATCGCGCCTCGCACAAGCGGCAACGATCGCCGCGTGTTCCTCGAAGAAATCAATTCGCTCCTGGGCGCCACGCTCTTGGTGAAGGGTTGCCCGCCGGGATTCTCGTCGAAGGTCTCCGATGGTCTTAAGCAATCGAGAATTCGTGCAACCGCTGTACAGGGCTAGGTGAAACTGTTGGTCGAGCTCCAGAATCCGTGACGGATCGTACTCCGCGAACAGCTCGTCATTGAGCCTCTCAGCCTTACGCAAAGCGGAAGGCTGAAGCCCCGGCACCGACTGCTCCAAGGCAGCGACCTCCAAAATAGACCGAACTTCGCAAAGTTCAGTCGCCTCCCGTACTGAGAGGATCGCTACCGCCAGGCTTCGATCGGGACGCCGCACGGCCAAGCCACTCCCGAGTAACCGGTCCAAGGCCTGCCGGACGGGCTGGCGGCTGACCCCGAAACGCTCCGCGATCGATTCCTGCTTGAGAACGGAGCCCGGTGCCAATTCACCTGACTCAATCTCGTCTTTGAGTTCGCTAAAGATCGACTTTGGATCCATGGATCCAAAGTACGATGCCCCGGCGAAGTTGGTCAAGCCCTATTCACAATAGTCCTCCTGGGATTGCGGCGTCCCGCCTTTCTGCCTCGGCTCAAGAAACGAAATGACCAAGGGCCGTTGCGCCGATGCACTAATGCACATTGCCGGACGCGCTTTAGGATGCACGCCCACTCGCCGCTGTGAAGCGAGGGAACAGCGTGCGCCCTGCGATCGCTCCACCCATGCTGTCCGAAACGGGCAGTGGCAGAGCCTTGTCGAGAGCATCGAGGACGGAAGCCACGAAGGCCCGGTTGAGGGCGCCATCATTCCCGAGACGGGAGTAAGTGGCGCGAGGCTTGCCGATAAGTGTGCCGTTTCGGCGAATTGAGAACTGCAGCGTCAGGGTCATGCCCGCGGTTCCGGGCGGTGGCTCCCAACAGGCGAAGATCGCGGAGAACATCTCGTTTATGGTGTCGATGGGAGCGGAACTGCGACATGCGCGTTCCTGCGATCTTGCCTCGTTCGGGCCGGCAACCAAGGCGACGATAACGGCCAGTGCGCCAATTGCGGGCCGAGGTTTCATATCGGATCTCCGGTTTCGCGCGAACAAATATAATTAACGAGCTTCGCATGAACCCTTTCAGACGCGACGCGCTTTTAGTGGCGCACCATCCCGGCGTCGACATTCAACGTCTGGCCGGTGATCCAGCGCGCGTCATCGGAGGCCAGGAACGACACCACATCGGCGATATGTTCCGGCTGCCCTTTGCCTTTCATCGCCTGCAGCATCTCGACGAAGCCGAACGCCTCGTTGTGCGGGCTGGCCTTGACGCCATCGCTCTCGATCAGGCCCGGCGTCACCGCGTTGGCGGTGATGTTGTATTTGCCGAGTTCTGTGGCCATCGCCCTGGTGAAGCCTATGACGCCGCCCTTGGCCGCGACATAGGCTGCCATGTTCGGCGTGCCAGCAAAGAAAGTGTTGGAGGCGATGCTTATCACCCGGCCGGCCTTGCCCGCTGCACGCATCTGGTCCGTTCCTGCGCGGCTGACGATGAAGGTGCCGGTCAGATTGACGTCGATGATCTTGCGCCAATGGTCGAGATCGACATCGTCCCAGGCGACGAACGGCACGATGCTGGCATTGTTGACCAGAATATCGATGCCCCCGGTCAGCGCCTGGATCTCAGCGAAGAGCGCCTTGACGGATGCAGGGTCGGAGATGTCGGCGGCAATCGCCTTCGCTTTTCCGCCGATCGACGCGGCCGCCGTTTCGGCGCCTTTCGCGTTGATGTCGCTGACGATGACCGTCGCGCCATCGGCGGCCAAGCGCGCGGCGATAGCCTTTCCGGTGCCTTGCGCGGCCCCGGTAACCAGGGCCGTC
>NZ_RZTA01000233.1:0-2848 GCF_004023115.1 Mesorhizobium sp. M6A.T.Cr.TU.017.01.1.1 | reverse complement strand
TCTTGGGCGCGTCCCTCTCCCGGCCGATGGCCTCGGCGACTGCCAGCACATATTTGAGGTCGGCCGAACCATCCTCTCCGGGAGGCGTGCCGACGGCGATCATCTGGATCTCGCCATGCTTGACCGCGGCGGCGGCGTCGGTGGTGAACTTGATGCGGCCGGCCGCGTGGTTCTCCTTGACGAGGTTTTCGAGCCCGGGCTCGAAAATCGGGATGAGGCCCTGATTGAGCCGCTCGACTTTTTTCACGTCGATGTCGACGCACACCACCTGGTGTCCGACTTCGGCAAGCACCGCCGCCTGCACGAGACCGACATAGCCAATTCCAAAGACCGTCAAATTCATTTGGTTTCATCCCTGTTCAAGGCTTCGGAGCGCTTTCGGTCCGGCCGGTTCAGATTAGCCTTCACTTTATGCTGCATGCCAGCGATTCCGGAAACTGGCATGGCTGGCCGAGCGCCGTGAAGGCGACGCGGTCCACTTGCATGGTGAGCTTGCGCCCCGGATCCGAAAACGGGCCCAGCCAGCCCTTCATCGTGTCGCTGCCCCAGAGGCTGAAGAATATCTTTTGCGCATGGCTGGGCAGCTTTGCCGGATCGGTGATCGTGTTCACCAGCTGGCCATTGACGTACCAGCGCAGCCGGTCCTTCTCCCAGACGAAGGCGTAGTCATTGAAAGCCTTGTCGGCGCCGCCCGCTACATCCACCAATTTCTCGTTGTTGCCCTTGCCGGCTATGTAGGCGTTGACCTGCACCTTGGAGGTGTCCTTGGTCAGCACCTCGAAGTCGATTTCATCCCATGGCTGCTTGTCGGAGGGGCCGATGTAGGAAAAGAAGGCGGCGTTGATGCCTGAGCCGGCATCGGTTTTCATCCGTGCCTCATAGGTGCCATAGCCGAAGCGCTGCTTGGTCTGGATCTCGCCGCAGGCAAAATCGCGATCCTTCAGCTTCCGCTTTTCGAAACCGAGCGTCAGCATGCCGTCGGAAAGCTCGACCTGGCTTTTGGACCAGGTGCAGTTCTGATGGCTGCCGTTCGTCCAGCCATCGGCAACGTACCAGCGCGCACGGTCGAAGCTGGTGAAATCATCGACGAACGATGGCGCAGTCGGGATATCCTGCGAACGGGAAGGGGTCGGGCCTGCAACCAGGCTGCCGAGCGCGACCAGCAGAAACGCGCCGCCAGAGCATAGCTGCCTCAGGTTCACTTGCCTGATCGAGCGCGTGAACGGGCTGCCGCCGGTTTTCGGGGTGGACGTGCTTTTCGGATCCGCGTTCATACCAAACTCACCTTTGTGCTGTGTGCCCCCAACCCAAAGTCGACGTTCGAACCATGACGAAACGAGCTGATCTTGACCTTCTCCCGGCACCTTCCTTGTGCTGCCTCTTTGTTGACCTGTGGCACTAAACCTCTTGCCTGCGGCGCCACCCAGAACTTTGAAGTTCACCCCGTGCCGGCGGCCGGCTTGGCGAAATCAGCCTTGGTGGTCGAGCCACGCTGACCGCCTTCATCGAAGATTGCATCCAGCGAATGACGGAGATCCTTCATCAATTCGTTTTGCCGCGCGAGCGCCGCGATGCGCTGCTCGCAATTCAGGATCGACTTCGTCAGTTCGCTGACTTCGGCGGATCTGCTGGAGGAGGCCGCTCCATTTTCCATCGCCTCGACCAGAAAGGCCGCGTTGGTGGCCTTTGTCCGGTAGCGATTCTCAAGTCCGTTTTTCTCCGCCTCGACCTCGGCTGCGATCTGGTCAAGCAGCTTTGCCAAGCGGTCAAGGCGCGAGATGTCGGTCTGCCTGTCTCGAGCCGGATCCCTTGATCTGAAGCCGAATATCGAGGCCATGCGCTCAGTCTCCTGTCATAGCCGGCCTATGGCAATCCCGTGCCCATCCAGGCCGAAAAAATCTTGTCGCATCGTCCAGCTCCTCTGACAGGGGACATTTTCGGGCCGATTCAAACGGCCAACCAAAATTGCTGCACCGCAACATACATGCCATCCCCAGAGCGAGTAGGCAACCACCTAATGCATGTTGCGCAAAGTGCGCAGCGGTTTTGCGACAACGACATGCATAAGAACAAGAACTAAAGCGCGTCGCATGAATCTCATCAAACGCGACGCGCTTTAGTGTGGCGAATCGGAAATTCGCTTCACGTTGGAGCGGGGTAAGGACCTGTTGACATGATCGGCATGGCGCCGCTCGCGGACAAGCTCAAGTCTCGCCGAGCGGGCTGGTTGCGGCCATGAGAAAGCGCAGCGGCGGCACAGGCTGCTTCGAGGCAAAGCCGGCGCGGCGAAACAGCGCATCCAGCTTGTCGGCGGCCACGCCGCGAACGATGGGGATGAGGTTGGATTGGCTGGCCAGGGCGTAGGCCGCGGCCGACGTCAGCCCCCGCTCGTTCTTCACGTCGAGGAAGTTCCGCAACCGGTATTTGTCGCGCACCTGCCGTTCGTGCCTTCTGAGCACCGCCTTAGAGCCTTCCGGCAAACTGTCGATCGCCAGCAGCGCCAGATCCGCGTCGGCCAGACGCTTGAGATCCTGCGTCTTATGTTGGCCGCTCAGCGAATCCGCGCGAACGATGGCGCCATAGCCGCAGGACCTGATGACCTTGAAGCGTGCCCCGCAAGCAACCGCGCGCGCGTAGAGCTCATAGTCTTCGCCCAGCCGCAGGTTTTCGTCATAGCGCAGCCCATGCCGGTCGAGAAAAGCGCGGCTGATCACCGGTTTGAGGAAGCCTAACTCACCTCTCTGCACACGGCGACTGGAGATGTTGCCTTCGATGAAACGCTCGAAATCGAGAAATTCCGGGTCGGCCGAGAATTGCGGAGCGGCGATTTTAGAGACATCGGTCACCG
>NZ_RZTA01000232.1:0-3006 GCF_004023115.1 Mesorhizobium sp. M6A.T.Cr.TU.017.01.1.1 | reverse complement strand
TCGACGCCGTCGGGACGCGTGAAGATGAAGGTCAGCGGCAGGTTCTCGACCGCCTTGGCAGCGCCGTCGCGGGCAAGCGCTGCGACATGGACGTCCTCGCCGGCGCGGTAGATGCCGCGTTCGGTCCAGGCATAGACGTCGAGCGCGCCCGGCGCCGGACGCCCGGTGACGCCACGATCGGACAGGTCAAAGCCGGCGCGGCCCATGTCGAGGAAGACGAAGTCGTTGTCGCCCTGTTTCGCCGTCAGCACGGCCGGCACCATGCCGCCGTCGCCGCGCGTCAGGCCGGGGTTGAAGACGGCACGGCCTTCCGCGTCCGTGGTCGCGGTGCCGAGGATGTCATTGTTCCTGGCGAGCAGCGTCAGTTCAGCACCCGCGATCGGCTTGGCGGTTCCGAGCGAACGGGCAAAGACGTTCAATCCATCCTGTCCCGTATAGGTCGACAGGCCGATATCGGAGACAACGAACCATTGCGTGGCGCGGGAATCATAGTCGTCGTCATTCTCGTCGATCGGTTGTGCGGTCAGCACATAGACACCGGGCTTGCGCAGCGGCAGCGCCTCGTCGACCGGGAAGGAGGTGGTGACTTCCTTGTTCAGGTCGCTGGCGATGTCGAGCTGGCCTTGCCAGACCGGCTCGCCCATCTGATCGGAAATGTTGGAGATGTCGTAGCCGTCCAGCTGGCGCAGGAACTGGTAGCCCGAAAGAAGTTGGGTCAGCGAGCGGTCGCCGATGCGATAGAGCTTCATTTCGGCGGCGTTCATGTTGACGGTGACGACCGGGATGCCGCGGCGCGCGCCGGCGGGCAGCACAAAGCTGTCGCCGGTGAAACGGGCGGACGGGGCGCGGTCCTGCACATAGATCGACAGCACCACCGGTGCGGTGATCACCTCGCCGATGGCGGCCGGCAGGCCGGGGCGGAAGGTCACGTCGTAATGCTGGCCATGCTCAAGCCCTTCGACGCAGATCTGCTTGTCCTTGGCCTCGACGCCCTTGGGGGCGGCGTTGTCGACGGTGACGAATTGCGAGTAGTCGACGCCGGTCTTGACCAGATCCTCGGAAAACTGCGCGCAGATGCGCGGCGCGCTGGTGTCGGCGTCGACCGTGTGATCGACGATGCGGAAGCCCTTGCGGGCCTTGAGGTCTTGATAGGCGGCCGTGACCCAAGACGAATTGACCAGCGCGAGGCTCGCTTCGTAGGCCTGCAGGGCCGGCCGGGAGAGGTCGCGGCGGTCGAGCCCGTCGCCAAGCAGTGCCAGCGCTTCGGCGCGCGTTTTTGTGGTGCGCAGCAGTTTGTAGGCGTTGAAGGCGGCGGAGGTGGCATTCGCCGGCAGTGTGGACGCCTCCGCACTGTTGGCGGCCGGCGGCACGGCGAGCGTTTCCCGCGCCAGTTCAAGCCAGAGCTGGCCGTCGTCGGGCAGTACCGAAACCAAAGCCTCGTATTTTTGCATGGCCGAGCGGCGGTCGCCGGTCTGCGATGCTTGTTGCGCCGCCTGCTTCAGCGCCGCCAGCCCATCGGTAGGCTTGGTATAGGCCGGGCCGGTGAGCCTGTTGCGGTATTGCTGGGCCTGGTCGGCCATCCAGGCGGGGAAGAAGGCGAGGTCCGGCGGCGCGCCGATATCGGGGTCGCCATCGATGTTGACGACCTTGCCGGCGACGGCGCCGTTGAAGGGTTTCAGCGTGTTATAGTCGGATTTGAGAAAACACCATTTAGCCTTGGGGTTGTAGGTGAAGGCGCGGCAGGCGGGATCGCCGAGACATGTCGTCTTGCACTGGTCGAGGCTGACATTCTGGTCAGATCTGAGATCGAAACCGAAATAATCGGAATTGTCCGATGTCACCACCCGGCGTGCTTCGGCCGCTTGCGCGATACCGCCCCAGGCGAAAAAGAAAAGGAAAAGGATCGACAGACCACGAGCCGCGCGCATTGCCATAATACCCCTCCAGACACTGCTTACGCATCGGCCCGAAAATCGGAATCGATTTTCGGAAAGCACGATGCGTCACTTCAAAGTCTTAGAGCGTACTTTGTGCTTCCGAGTGGACGCACCTCGCTCTAACGTCCAGACATGTTCAAGCTTCAGTCCAGCTTGTCAACGCGAGGACGCGGCAGGTTCCGCCTGCCAACGGTTTCCTTTCCGGCCGATGGCCGGTAGTACCTCCATAGGACAGGGATCACGCTTTCTTGCGGCGACGCAGAAGGTGTGAATTCCAAGCCCTGTCCATTTCAGACAATTGGATTGTGGCTCCTTTACGAGCAATTCAGAACTTCATTCCAATTTTAGCTTTGGGAGCTAGTGTAGAGTTGTAATGTCGGCGTGTGAAAGGCAGATGTCGGGAGGAACCGCGCCAAGGCGCGTGCTTTCGCACGCCCTGCTTTTCGCTTTGCTGTGCTCGACTGCACTGGTTGCCACGAGCGGAAATGCGGCCGCTTTCGAGATATTCGGCATCAAGCTGTGGGGGTCGTCGGACGACGAAGATGCCGATATCGTCGATCCGCTGCGCTATGCGGTGACCATCGAGGCGCCCGACGCCGACGAGGATCTCGTCAAGAAGCTCGAAAACGCGTCGGCACTGAAGGCCGACGAAGAACGCCCGGTTTCCGGTTCGCTCGGCCTGCTGGCCAAGGCGCGCGGCGACCGCGATCAGCTTATCGCCGCACTTTACGCGGACGCCCGCTACGAGGGCGTCGTCACCATCACCATCGAAGGCAAGCCGCTCGATGATTTGCCGCCCGACGCCGAATTTTCGGGGCCGCAGCCGATTCCGGTGGTGATCAACATTGCGACCGGGCCGAAATTCACGCTTGGCGACATCAGGCTGGAGGGCGATGCGGCGGGACTGCTGGGCGCCAATTTCGGCCTGATCGCCGGCGGCGATGCCGGTTCCGGTGCCGTGCTCAAAGCCGAGGCGTCGATCGTGCGGGCGCTCAAAGAGGAAGGCAGGCCGTTGGCCAATGTGACGGATCGCGAGATCGTTGCCGACCACGCCACCTCGACGCTCCAC
>NZ_RZTA01000231.1:0-3069 GCF_004023115.1 Mesorhizobium sp. M6A.T.Cr.TU.017.01.1.1 | reverse complement strand
GTCCTCATCTGGAATCTGGAAGGAGAAATCCGGCGTGAACCCCTCCAGATTGGCGGTGATCCGCCCCTGCCCGATGCCTTCGGTGATCGAGCTGCCTTCGGATTTCAACTCACCGCTGGTGTAGAAACTGTAGAGCGCCGCACCCAGCGGATCGGCGAGCGCGATCTTGACGTCCTTGCTCCTGGCCTTCAACCCAAAGGCGACGCCGGCCAGCGTTCCGCCGGAGCCGACCGCCGAGACGAAACCGTCGACCTTGCCGCCGGTCTGGGCCCAGATTTCTTCCGCCGTGGTGCGGGTATGGCCGTCACGGTTGGCAACGTTGTCGAACTGATTGGCCCAGATCGCGCCGTTCGGCTCGGACCTGGCCATCTGCTCGGCCAGACGGCCCGACAGTTTCACGTAATTGTTGGGATTCTTGTAGGGAACGGCAGGCACCTCGATCAGCTCGGCGCCGAGCAATTTGATCGTGTCCTTCTTCTCCTGGCTTTGCGTCTCGGGGATGACGATCACGGTGCGGTAGCCAAGCGCCTTGGCGACCAGCGTCAATCCGATGCCGGTGTTGCCGGCCGTCCCCTCGACGATGACCCCGCCCGGCCTCAAGAGCCCGCGCTGCTCGGCGTCGCGGATGATGAACAGCGCGGCGCGGTCCTTGACCGACTGGCCCGGATTCATGAATTCGGCCTTGCCCAGGATCTCGCAGCCGGTTTCTTCCGAAGCTTTGTTGAGGCGGATCAGAGGCGTGTTACCGATCGCTTCGATCACAGAACGGGGCATGGAGATTCCTTTATGCTTGCGGCGGAACCCTAGAAACCCGAAGCTTCGGTTTCAAGGCAAGAATTTGCCTGGTCCAGCGGCATTTCTGGGCTGCAATTCCTAAAACAGATGTCGCGTTCCAGCATTCGTTCGAAGCTTTCGCTGAAAAGCGCTCTTTTCATTCGATTTCTTCATCGCTAGAGCACAGGCTAAGAAAAAGTCGCAGGGCATAGCATGACTCTCTATCGGGCCAACCCGAAGCACGGCGTCGCCTGGATCACGGGCGGCAGCAGCGGCATCGGCCGTTCACTGGCCAAGGACCTTGCGGCTCAGGGCTATACCGTCGCGGTGACGGCGCTCGACGACGAACCGATCGACACGCTTGTCGTCGAGACGGCGCAGATGCCGGGCCGTGTCACGGCCTATCCCTGCGACGTCACCGACGAGAAGCGCATGGCAAAGACAGTCGCGGCGATCGAGAAGGATCTCGGCCCGATCGTCTTGGCCGTCTTCAATGCCGGGAACTATATTGCGACCGCCGGCGAAGATCTCACCGTCCGCGGGTTTCGCCAATCCTTCGATGTCAATTACTTCGGCATCATCAACGGCCTGGTGCCGGTCATCGAACGCATGCGTGTCCGCGCGCGCGGTCATGTCGTGCTGGTCGGTTCGGTCACCGCCTATTTCGGCTGGCCGACCACGGCCGCCTATGGCGGCACCAAGGCGGCGATCAATATTCTGGCTGAATCGCTGAAATACGACTTTGATAAGATGAACGTGCGCATCCAGGTGATGAAGCCGGGCTTCGTCGACACGCCGCTGACCGAGAAGAATTTGCTGCCGATGCCCGGGCTGATGCCCGTCAATCGCGCTTCGCGCCGCATGGCGCGCGGCATCAAATCCGGCGGCTTCGAAGTAACCTTCCCGCGCCGCTTGAGCTGGGGCCTGAAGCTGCTCAGCATCCTGCCGAGACCACTCTGCCGGTGGGTCATCAGCACCGCGACCCGCTGGAAGGCACGTCCGCTGAATTTCGACCGCAAGCCGCCGAGCGAATAAGCCGGCCATCAAAGTTGGCGGTCCAGCCGCCGGCAGGATGCCCGTTGCGTGTTTGCATTTTGCGGCCATAGGTTGAAAATTGTTACGTGGAGTCTGCAATGGGGCGACGGATCGTGCTTGCGGTACTGGGTCTCGCCGTCATTCTTGTCCTGGCCTTCATGCTTGGCCCACGCGTGCAAGCCGACACGACGATCCGCTTCGATCCTTCCGTGATCGGCGATGACCCGCAAGCCTATCTGGCACGCAACGAGGCTGCCGTACCGGGCATCTACGACGGGCTGGAGAAGGAGATCATCTGGGCCAACCCGATGGTTCATGCCAGGACGCCGCTCGCGATCGTGTACATCCATGGCTTTTCGGCATCGAAGGGCGAGGTTCGTCCACTGCCCGACGAGGTGGCCGACGAGTTGGACGCCAATCTTTACTACACCCGCCTCACCGGCCACGGACAGGGCGGTGCTGCAATGGCCGAAGGCAGCGTCAACGCCTGGATCAACGACTATGAGGAAGCGCTCGCCATCGGCCGGGCGATCGGCGACAAGGTGATCGTCATCGCTACCTCGACCGGCGGCTCGCTGGCGGCCTGGGCTGCGACCCAGCCGGGCGCATCGGATGGGGTGGCGGCCATCGCGTTCATCTCGCCGAATTTCGGCGTCAAGGCTTCCGGCGCCGAACTCCTGACCATGCCGTGGGGCCGAGCGATCGCCGAGCTGGTCGCCGGCAAGGAACGCAGCTTCGTGCCACGCAATGCGCTGCACGAGAAATTCTGGACCTACCGCTATCCGATCGCCGCGACGCTGCCGATGGTGGCGCTTACCGAGCTTGCCTATGGCGCGCCGGTGGAGAAGGCGACGATCCCTGCCCTGTTCATCTTTTCGGATTCGGACAAAATCGTGCGGCCCGACCGCACCCGCGAAATTGCCGGGCGCTGGGGCGCCGCGCACGAATTGGTGCCGGTCGACGATACCGGCGATCGGGACAACCACGTCATTGCAGGTGACGCGCTGTCGCCAGCAACGACGGCTTTCCTCGCGCAGCGCATCGTCGTGTGGGTAGAGGCGGTGGTGAAGTAGGTCTCAGGCGAAAAAGGCGACCGAAGCATCGCTCCGATCGCCTTTTCAATTGTGAGCAGCCGAGCCCCGATAGGCTCGGCCGGATGCAACTATGTGATTACGCAGCCCGCGCCGCTGGCCGCTTACCGCCGAAGCGGCGCTTGTTGTTGCCCTTGAACGGCTTGGCGCCTTCCTGCTTGCGCTCCCC
>NZ_RZTA01000230.1:0-3098 GCF_004023115.1 Mesorhizobium sp. M6A.T.Cr.TU.017.01.1.1 | reverse complement strand
AACGCTTGGTTGCCCGGAGGCTTGGAAGGGCATGACATTCAACTGGCGCTGGGACTTTACGTGGGAGATCCTGCCACAGTTGTTGTGGGCTACCCTCAACACGTTGATTGCGGCCGGGGTCGGGTATTCAATTGCTCTGGTCGGTGGCCTGCTGCTCGCCCTTGCGCCCCTCGACGACCGCCTTCAGGATTAAGATCCAGAGATTGTCTTCCGGCGCGGCTGAAGGCACCGGAGACACGAAAATGCCAGCTGAGGCTCAGGTCTCTCGCGTTGCGAAGATGCTCCCCGTGCCCTCCGCACCATTCCACCGATCTGCTCAGCCGTATTAAGTCATCCGTTTCGATGGTGCTCGTGCACGCAGGATCTCTGCGCTTGGGCGGGAAGTTTTGCAGTTGCAACGCCCAAGAGCTGCGTTCTTCGCAGAAAGGGGCACTTAAAATGGCCTATCATACCGGATGCAAGCGTTTCTTGCTCGAAGTGCAAAGGAAGAACGCCCATCGCCGCCGAGAGGCGCGCGTTCAACAGAACAAGAAAAGGGAACAAAATGGAACGCATAATCAAAATTTTTCTGAGCATTGGGCTCGTCGTCGTTGGTCTGACGGCGCCCGCTTACACAGGTGAGCTTGCTGATCGCGCGGCAAGCGGCAAGACAATTCGTCTCGGCTTTGCTTCCGAGCCGCCACAGGCATATCCTGGTGAGGGCAACAAGCCTCTGGGGTACGTAAATGCCATTGCCGAAGGGGTTCTTCGTTCAATGGGTTACACCAATATCGAGCCTGTGGTGACCGATTGGGGTGGGTTGATCCCGGGGCTGCAAGCCGGCCGGTTGGATTTAATTACAGGTGGCATGTATATCAATAAAAAGAGGTGCGACAACATAACATTCTCGGAGCCTGTTTCTAAAGAAACAGATGTCTTCATGGTGAAATCCGGAAATCCGGAACAAATCACTACGTACAAGGATTTGGTGACTAAGAATGCGACCATGGTGACTGGGGCAGGCTACGCTGGCATCGAGATCGCTAAGAAGCTGGGTGTGCCCGCATCGCAGATTATGGAGGTTCCGGGAGGTACCGAAATTCTTGCGGCGGTGATCGCTGGTCGAGCAGCCGCTGGAGTGACGTCTTATACAGTCGTCCAGGATATCGCCAAAAAATCTGGAGGGAAGGTGGAGGCCACCAATCCCGCCTTGATGCCGGAGGAATCGTCCGCTTGGATAGGTATTGGATTTAGGAATTCAGACAAAGATTTCGTGGCAAAATTCAATACCGAACTGAAGCGCTATCTCGGAACGCCTGAGATGATGAAGGCTGCGGCAGAAGATGGTTACGACGAGAAGGCGTTGCCAGGCGATACAACAACAGAATGGGTCTGCGCTCATCGCTGAAAACTTGTGTGCTAGAGGTGGGCGACTGCCTCTAGCACAGCCAATTTCATCAGCAGCCGCTCTGCGAAAAACCAGGGATGACATATCGGAAAGTACGAGTTGAATCCGGAAACGGATCGTACGCACGGAGAACTTTGAGATGCCTAGTGAGACTGCGTTCTACACCACTCACGTTGAGCCATCATATCCTGCTGTGGCAACTGAGACCGTCATCGGATTGATAACCCCGTCCAACGACGTCCTCACAGAGCTTGAATTGCGCAGAATGATGCATGATGACGGCATCAGTTTCTGTGCCGCCAGGATGAAGCATCACGAGCCCAGTACGGTCGATAACCTCTACCGCCATGTTGATGAGATCGCTAAGGTTGGCGAGCTATTCGACCCGCCAGGTGTCGTCAAAGTATTTGCCTACGCCTGCACATCGGGATCAGCCATCATCTCGCAGAAAAGGCTGGAAGAGGAGCTACAGACAACCCGACCCGGGGCCTCCTTAACCTCACCGATGACAGGAGCTTTGCGCGCCTTCGTCAGGCTCGAGGTGAAACGCATCGCCATGCTCACACCTTATATCGATCAGGTAGGCGCTGTCGTCACCGAGGCCCTCAGCAGGTCGGGTATTTCGGTCTGCGCGTCTGCTTCATTCCACTGCAAAAACGATTCCGACATCGCCGGACTTTCCCCGGAAAGTATCTTCGAGGCCTCTTGCTCGTTCGATTCCTCTGAGGCTGAAGCTCTTTTCATCCCATGCACCCTCCTTCGGACTTCAAGCATAATCGACCGCCTGGAGGCGCGCCTCGGCAAGCCAGTGATAACTGCAAACCAGGCTATGCTGTGGGACGCATTGAGGCTCGCGCAATATGGGAAGCCAGTAGCCGGCCATGGCCAGCTCCTGATGCTGTAATCTTCAAGGGTGCTAGATAAGTTCTCAAACTGCCAAACCCGCCCTTTTGAACCACCCCGGGCATTGCAACCGCGGCCAACTTGCCGTTCGAGGTTCGGCTCCAGAATAGCTGAGTCCGGCTCACAAACGGCCAATATTAATTAGGCCCGAGCCTCTGCAAGCCGCCCTAATGCTCTGCAGGCCCGAAACGCGCAAATGCGAAGGAGCCTCCCTAATGACTCAGCGAAAGCCTGCGCTTCTTTTGACCGGCTCGGATCGGATAATGGGTAAACTGGAGGACTTTGATGTCGAGCGCAGAAGTGATCAAGAATTTCATCGATGGGGAGTGGAGAGATTGTTCGTCTGGCAAACGGATCGAGGTTGATGACCCTTCAAACGGGGAGACGGTAGCGGTTATTGCAGAGGCAGGACCTGAAGAAGTAAATCTCGCCGTTGCTGCCGCCGATCGTGTCTTTCGCGACCGCGTTTTGATAGACATGCACCCGTACGACCGTGGGCGTATGCTTTTCCGCGTGGCGGACGCACTTGAGTCACGCAGCGACGAGGTCGCGATCATTAACTGCATAGAGACTGGGAAGGCGTTGGACCTTGCCCGTGGCGAGGTTCGGACCGCCGTCAGATACCTGCGGTACTACGCTGGCTTGGCGGACAAGCTCGAAGGTCGCTCTATTCCGCGGGGGGCGGATCTTGTTGACTATACGGTCAGAAGCCCCTTCGGAGTGTCAGCCCAGATCGTTCCTTGGAACGGCCCCCTCGAACTGACGGCCCGTTCACTAGCTTGCGCCATTGCAACTGGTAACTCAGTGG